>JAJNDJ010000048.1 GCA_021156345.1 Rubrobacteraceae bacterium
GTTCAGGGATGTCGAGGACGAGGAGTTCTGGGAGAGAGTCGAGGAGATTTTGATCTCCTCCGACGTCGGGGTTCCGACCACGGCGAAGCTCGTCGCGGACCTGGAACAGGAGGCGCTGGAGAGGAACATCACCAGCGGTGCCGAGTTGCGGGAGCTCATGATCGAGCATGCTACACGCATGTTGGAGGGGCCCGTCGAGCTCGACGTTTCTCATACGCCCACGGTGATACTGATGGTAGGGGTGAACGGAACGGGCAAGACTACGACCATAGGCAAGCTCTCACGTTTCTTGCCGGGGACCAAGATGTTCGCCGCAGGGGACACATTCAGGGCTGCGGCCATCGAACAGCTCCAGCAGTGGGGCGAGAGGACGGGTACGCCCGTGGTGGCGCGGGAGCGCGGCGCCGATGCGGCAGCCGTCGCCCACGAAGCCATACATGCGGCGAGGCGCGAGGGCACGGACGTGCTGCTCATCGACACGGCCGGCAGGCTGCACACCAAGGTCAACCTGATGGCCGAGCTCGATAAGGTGCAGAGGGTGGTACAGCGGCAGCTTCCGGGGGCGCCGCACGAGGTGCTGATGACGGTCGACGCGACCACGGGCCAGAACGGGTTGCGGCAGGCTCAGATGTTCAAGGAGGTGGCCGGGCTCACCGGGATCATCCTCACCAAGCTCGACGGGACTGCCAAGGGAGGCATCGCCCTGGCCATAGCCAACCAGGTGGGGGTGCCGATCAAGCTCATCTCGGTCGGGGAGAAGCTCGAGGACCTGCACCCGTTCGACGCCCTGGAGTTTGCGGAAGCTCTGTTTGGAGATCTATAGATGTTCGATACGTTAGGCGAAAGGCTCAACAAAGCTCTCGACGGGGTTCGCGGTAGCGGCAACCTTACCGAAGACCAGGTAAAGAAGGTTACGCGTGAGATCCGTCTGGCCCTCCTCGAGGCCGACGTGAACTACAGCGTAGTCAAGGAGTTCGTCTCCAACGTCCGCGAGCGGGCAACTGGGTCCGAGGTCTCGAAGGCGCTTAGTCCTGGCCAGCAGGTCGTCAAGATAGTCGACGAGGAACTTGCGAACCTGATGGGTGGTACCGCCCACAAGCTCTCCTTCGCCTCCAGGCCGCCCACGGTCGTGATGCTCGCGGGCCTAAACGGCCACGGCAAGACGACGGCTGCCGGGAAGCTCGCGCTGTTCGTGCGGAAGCTCGGGAAGAGTCCGTATCTGGTTGCCTGCGACACTTACAGGCCGGCCGCTATCGAGCAGCTTCAGCAGATCGGACGCGAGCTCTCGGTTCCTGTGTACACGGAGGGCACGGGTCCTAAGCCGGAGGAGATCGCCGAGCGCGGCATCAGGGAGGCCAGAGACGGCGGGTATGACTTCGTGATCGTCGATACGGCAGGCAGGCAGGTAGTCGACGTGGAGATGATGGAAGAGATCCGGCGCGTCAGGAAGGCCTCGAGGCCGCACTCCGTCCTACTCGTGCTCGACGTGGTAACCGGCCAGAATGCTGTCGAGGTGGCGCAGGCCTTCCAGGAGTACGCCGACTTCGACGGGATGGTCCTGACCAAGCTCGACGGCGACGCCCGCGGCGGGGTCGCGCTCTCCGTCGTCTCTGTGACGGGCCGGCCGGTCAAGTTCGCCTCGGAGGGCGAGAAGATGGGCGAGTTCGACTACTTCTACCCGGACAGGATGGCTGGCCGCATCCTGGGTATGGGCGACGTCCTCACGCTTATCGAGAAGGCCGAACAGCAGATGGACCGTACCGAGGCCGAGGCCCAGGGCAAGAAGCTCATGAGCGGTAGATTTACCTTCGAGGACTTTTTGCAACAGATGCAGATGATAAAGAAGATGGGGCCGCTCTCAGGCCTCCTCGGTATGATCCCGGGCCTCGGCAAGCAGCTCAAGGACGTGGAGATAGACGACAGGCAGCTCGGCAGGGTCGAGGCCATGATTACCTCGATGACCGTCCAGGAGCGCAGGAACCCCAAGTTGTTGCAGAACCCGAGCCGGGCGCGTAGGATAGCGCGGGGTTCGGGCGCGACCCAGCAGGACGTCCAGAAGCTCGTCAAGCAGTTCAAGGAGATGCAAAAGATGATGGCCCAGATGGGCAAGGGCGGCGGGATGCCGCGCATACCTGGTCTGTCGGGTCGCAGGTAGAGTTCGAGAGGAGATTTCGTGGCGGTAAAGATAAGGCTCGCGAGGCACGGTTCCAAGGGCAACCCTTTCTACAGGATAGTGGTCGCCGATTCCCGGAGCCCCCGCGACGGACGGTTTATAGAGCGGATAGGGACCTACGACCCGCAGCAAGAGCCTTCGGATATCAAGGTCGATGAGGAGAAGGCCAGGGAGTGGCTCGGCAAGGGGGCGCAACCCACCGACCAGGTGCGTAACCTGCTGAAGATCTCCGGGGTCCTCTAGCGGCCGTGGCACAGCTAGAGAACCTTTTGCTCATCCTCGCCCGCTCGCTCGTAGACGAACCAGAGAGGGTCGAGGTCTCGGGGACCGAGTCGGACTCGCGCGTGGAACTGGAGCTGAGGGTGGCGCCCGACGACATGGGGCGTGTGATCGGCCGCCAGGGACGGACGATCCGGGCGATCCGCGTGGTCGTGAAGGCCGCATCCGTGAAGGCGGGGAAGCGGGTCACCGTGGAGGTCCCGGACTAGAGACCGTGGAGGATCTCTCCGATCCGGTCGTGATCGGGGTCGTGGTCGCACCGCACGGGGTGCGCGGCACCTTGAGGGTCCGTGCCCTAGGCCCGGGCAGACACCTCAGGGAAGGTACCGAACCGGTGGTTGCGGGCATGAGGCGCCGTATCTCTGCAGCCAGGCAAACCCCGAAAGGCTTCTTGCTCGACCTCGAAGGTGTCGAGAGCAGAGCCGATGCAAAGCCCCTTGGGGGCGAACAGCTCTTGCTCGACCGCGAGGAGCTCGACGCGCCCGAAGAAGGAGAGTTCTACGTGGCCGACCTGGTCGGCCTTGCGGCCGTGAACGACGCTGGTGAGGTCGTCGGAACGGTGGCTGATACTTTCGAGACCGCCGCCCACGAGATCCTCGTGGTTCGTGAAGTGAAGGAAGAACAGGATCTCTATCTCCCTTTTACTCTGGAACACGTGCCTCAGGTGGATCTTGAGACGGGACAAATCGTGGTCCGACCACCGGAAGGCTAGAAGGTGAGAAGCATAGACATATTCTGCGTTTTCCCCGAAGCAGTCGACGCCGCCGTCGGCGTCGGGGTCGTCGGCAGGGCCATAGAGAACGGCATGGTCGGCTACCGCAGCTTCGATCTGCGAGCCTACTCGCCGGATGGCCGCATCGATGACATGCCTTATGGTGGCGGCGCCGGGATGGTCGTCAGGGTCGACGTCGTGGCAAGGGCGCTCGAGAAGGTCTACGGCGTTCCGGCGAGGGAGGTAAGAATGGGGCGGCGGGTCGTACTCACGGAGCCAGCAGGACGGAGGTTGACACAGGGCTACGTCGATGAAGTGGCTTCAGGACCCGACCTGACCGTTATCTGCGGCCGCTACGGCGGGATAGACGAGCGGGTTTGGAGCACTCTCGCCACGGAGGCCGTCTCGCTGGGCGACTTCGTGTTGTCTGGAGGTGAGATCGTGGCCGCCGCGCTCGCTGATGCCGCGATCCGGCGTCTACATGGCGTCCTCGGGAACGCCGAGAGCCTCGTAGGAGAATCATTCTCGGCCGAAGATATGGTCGGTCCTCCGACCTACACGCGGCCTGCCCTGTGGGATGGAGAGGAGGTGCCAGGCGTGCTATTATCGGGCGATCACGCAAAGATCCGCGCCTGGCGCGAGCGCGAGGCGCTGGAGCGTACGCGGGCGAGGACGACCGGTAGAAGGTCGCCCTAGCCATCCGTAGAAGGTCCACGAGAGGAGAAGAACATGATAACGAGCGATAACTTGCAGCAGCGGGACGTCACGTTCAAGCCGGGCGATACGGTACGCGTGCATTACCGCGTTATCGAGGGCAACCGCGAGCGTGTGCAGGTCTTCGAGGGTCTTTGTATCTCGCGCAAGGGCAGCGGTATTCACGAGACATTCACTGTGAGGAAGAACTCCTTCGGGGTGAACGTGGAGAGGATCTTCCCGCTCCACTCTCCGAAGATCGCCAGGATCGAAGTCGCCTCGCGCGGCGCTGTGAGACGCGCGAAGCTCTACTATATCCGCGACAAGGTGGGCAAGAAAGCCAGGGTCAAGAAGGCCAAATAAGCCAGCACCGGCGTTGTCAGGCACCCCCCCTAACGGCCTTCCGCAGGAGGAGTGCTCTCTCTACGCTTTCGACGCGGCATGGGTACTGTGCCGCCGCGGGCCGCTGGCCGGGGCCGATGAGGCAGGACGGGGGGCGTTGGCGGGACCGCTGGTGGCCGCAGCCGTCGTCCTTGGCGGCGACGAGATCTCCGGGATCAACGACTCCAAACTGCTGAGACCCGCTCTGCGGCAGGAAATCTTCGGCGCGCTGCTCCGCAGGGCCGAGGCCGTCTCAGTAGTGGCGTACCCGGCCTGGTGGATCGACCGTCACGGCGTCGGCCTGGCTAACCGCGAAGCCCTGCGCAGGGCTCTCGCCTCACTTGAGTCTCGGGCCGGGTGCGGTCTTGCTGACGGCAACCTAGCGCTCGGCCCCGAGGTGGAGTGCCTGCCCAGGGCCGACGCCAGGAGCGCGGCGGTCGCAGCTGCGAGTGTTGTGGCCAAAGTCCTCCGTGACGACGCGATGCGCGCCCTCTCCGAGACGCACACCGGCTACGGGTTCGGACGCAATCGCGGGTACGGCACGCCCGAGCACCGGCTCGCACTCTCCGAACTGGGTCCCTGCCGGGTCCACCGTTTCAGCTACGCCGGAGTCGGAGACTGAAAGACAAATCCCCAGGGGCATGGGGTGAAGACCTCGCCCTGCGCTACCTGATCCAACACGGTTACACACTCCTGGAGCGTAACTACAGGACCCGGCGCGGGGAGGTTGACCTGATAGTGTTCAAGGACGACATACTCGTCTTGGTTCCCAGAAACAAAGCTATCCCCTAGCACGCCGCTCACTTCCAGGGAGCCGTCGGCGCAAACTTCGACCGTGAGCCGGAGCATCTTGTAGACTTGGTGGCGCTCCTCGGGCTCCAGGGCATCCAGCGCGGCGGGTGTCATGCTGGCGTAGTGCTCCAGCAGCGCGGCCTTATCCCGTTCCAGGTTCTCTATAGTCTCCCGGCGGGCACTTATGGCCCAGAGTTCTTGCTCAGCCGTCTCGCGGGTCTCCTCGAGTTCTGCTAGGGCCTCGTCCAGCTCCTCATCGGTTAGAACGCCTTTGGCGGCAAGCCGCAGGTAGCCCCGGCGCTCCTGGTCAACTTCGGTCAGCTTCTCGAGCCAGGTCTTCGCCTCCTGCTCGGGGTCGCCTCGTAACCCGGCGCGCTCTTGCTCGATCATCTCTTCGAGGCCAGCCTTGAGGCGTCTTGGGTCCTTGAGCAGAGAGGAGATGAGATTCCACACCCGCGGCTCCACCTCGTCCGCCCGGTGGCACTTGCGGTGGGCACAGCCCCCGGCACCGTCCCGAGAGCGTGAGCGGCAGCGGTAGTAGAAGCGGCGGCCCTTGGCGCGCGGGGCCATGACACTATGAATCATCATGTTGCGGCCACACTCCTTGCACTTGGCTATCCCGCCGGAGATCTCCCAGACGCGCCGGCCTGCTGAGGAGGGGACGCTGTTGCCTTTCAGCGTGTCGCGCGCCGTGTCCACCCACTCGCGGGGTATTCCGGAGTCAGGGACGGGGACGGCCACCCATTCCTCTTTGGGGCGCTCTACGTACCGGCCCTTCTTCTTGTAGGTGCGCTCCCCGCCGGGTCCCACCGTGGAGACCTGGGTGCGCCTCGTGCGTCGGCGATTGAACCACCATATGCCGTAGCTCTTGCTCGGATCGAGTCCGGACGCCACCGCGGCGGACATCTGGCCCGCGTCTACCATCGCCATGATCTCGTCGTGAGTGTGGCGCTTATACACGTCCTCTGAGAGGTAGTTACGTATGCACTTGGCGTGCCAGAACCTCGCGCCTGACGGTGTCGGGATACCTTCTCTCTCAAGCGTACGCTTCACGGCGTAGAGTGTGCGGCGCTCGGAGCCCACCATACGGAAGATGCGCCGCACCACCCGCATAGCCTCCTCGTCCACCTCGTATCCATCGCGGCTGGCGTTGTACTTGAAGCCGTAGTTGGGGGTATGGATAGCGATAACCTTGCCCTCACGGGCTTTGCGGAGCTTGCCCCGCCTGGAGCGCTCCGCGGTCTTTGCCCTCTCGAACTTGGCGAGCTGGTCGAGGATGCCGTCCGTGAGCTCACCCTCCGGCGAATCGTCGCCACGGTCGTTTAGGGCACGGATTTTCGTCCCGTGCTCCTCGAACTCACGACGCAGAAGATAATGGTAGGCAGGCTCTCGGGCAATCCTAT
>JAJNDJ010000049.1 GCA_021156345.1 Rubrobacteraceae bacterium
AACGTGTTTGTAGGGTGGGGCAGGGGGCTGGCCATCTCGGAGTTCAGCAACGATGGGGAGCTGCTCTTCGACTTCAGGGTGTCGCCCGAATACAGGTCCTACAGGGCCTTCCGCTTTCCATGGAGCGGCAGCCCGTCAGATCAGCCCGCTGCAGTTGCGGAGCGCACCTCGGAAAACGAACTCGAAGTCTATGCCAGCTGGAACGGGGCCACGCAGGTCGCTGGCTGGGAGGTACTCGCCGGCCCGGACCCAAGCCACCTGGTGTCCTTGGGATCCATCCTGCGGGACGGATTCGAAACTGCCATGCTGGTGCAGACCTCCGAACCATATATCGCCGTGCAAGCAAGACACCGTTCGGGACGAGTACTCGGCGCCTCCACGCCTGTCAAAGCATGAAGCAACTCAGCATGTCTGCCCGCCGCCTGCGGAGGCTCTCAGCATCTCGGCAAGCTCTGGCGGCGCTCCCGAACCGGGGCGCCGACGATATTTGTGCAGAGAGGCATTCCTCGATGCGTCGGTGGCGTTACCCTCTACCCTCACTCGTTAGAGGTGACATGCTGAAGTGCTGCACGCTCATAGACTTCGAAGATCTCCTATCAGGACTTTCTCACCACTGGAGCCGGGGTCACCATCATCGGGTTCGCGGGTCAGCTCTATCTCCTGGTATGACACAGCGCTGGCAGGAGCCGTGAGGTTCACGGTCGTCTGGCCTCCCTGCTGCGCCCGGAAGGTGCCGCAGCTGATCCGTCCCCCATCTTCTTTGGCGTACCACAGCTCATAGTATTCATCCTTCCGGAGTTCGGGCAGATCCCACACCACGAGCTCGATGTGAAGGTTTCCCCCTTCCACCTCCCCGCTGATCTCGCCGCCGCCCTCCGAGGCGGGAACCGTCGCGGTCAGGGGAATACCGTCTGAGGTGTCTGCTGTGATCGTCCACAGTAGACCGGCTCCAAGGACAGCGACGACCAGCAGCGCGGCCGCCGGAACCCAGAGCCTCCATCTACCTCTGGAGCGGGCAGCGACCTCGCCCCCCGCCCGCGCCAGCACGCGGTCCCTGAGCTCCGGCGGCGGCGGCCCGCCGGCAGCCAACTCTCGGAGGAGGTCGTGGGTCTGGCGGGCGCGAGCCAGCTCACCCCGGCATCCGGAACACCCCTCTAGGTGACGCTCCAGCTCACGCTCTTCCTCGACGGACAGCTCTCCGAGCAGGTAGGGACCGAGGAACTCCTCGAAGCGGTCTTCAGCCATGTCGAGACTCCTCCGCTGCGGGGTTGACCAGGCTCCGGTGGAGCCTCTCGAGGGCCGCCGTGGTCCGGCTCTTGATCGTCCCCAAAGGCACGCCGGTCCGGCGGGAGATCTCGCGCTGTGAGAGTCCTTCGAAGTAGGCAAGGATCAATACCTCGCGATGCTCTTCGGGGATGCGCGCGAGCGCACTGGCGACGTCCCAACCGTCCACCCCTCCCTCGGGCTCAGGGCCGCCGGACACGTTTCGAAGGGGCTCCTCGCCGGCAGAGAAGGGCCGTACCTGCCGTCTGCGATTGAGATCCACAGCCCGGTTGCGGGTGATGCTGTAGAGCCAGGTCGTGAAACTCGCCCGACCAGGGTCGAAAGATCCAGCGGCCCGCCAGACACTCATGAAGGCGTCCTGGACCAGTTCCTCGGCCAGGGAGGCATCCCCGAGCACCCTGATGCCCGTGGCGTAGACCGGCCGCGAGTAACGGTCGTAGAGCTCCGAGAGCGCCCGTTCGTCCCCTTCCGCTACCCGGCGTATCAACTCTTCGTCCTCCACAGCTCTCACTACCGGGCCAAACATCTCCCTCCCACCCGCGAGTCCCGGGCTAGCAGTTCAAACCGCACTCGGGCATTTCCTGGGGCCGCCTCGGCGACCATAGAACACCCTGTAGGGTTCGACCGCGCCACTCTTGGGCCCGCGTCCAGGACAGGGTAGTACCCTCCACAGCGTCCTCGCCGAACTCTATAACGGTTTGTACGCAACGATGCGGCCTGATGGTTTGTTTCAGTCGCGATCGTGTTCGCGGCGCAGCAGGACGAGACCTGGTCCCATCTCAAGTCTGCGCCGAATGCCACTGGGCGCTCTACGACCACACCGAGAACTACTCAGCCGCCTGGTGCGGCTCCCAGTGCGGAACGCGGGTGCAGACCAGGCGACACCGCCGCCGCGGCTCGCCCGCGTAGGGAGCCCGCATCGTGAACTCTCCTACCGGTCGTAAGCTTCGGGGCGGCGGTTCTTCAGGGCTGGGAATCCCTCGCGGAAGCGGTCGAGGTAGTCGAGGTCCAGGGTGGCGAGCGCGAATCCGTCGCGGTCGGGGCATTGGGAGAGCACCGTACCCCACGGGTCGACGATGATTGACCTTCCGTAGGTCCATCGTCCGTCGGCCTTCCTCCCCCACTGGGCCGGAGCGACGACATAAGCCTGGTTCTCCACGGCCCGCGCCCGCAGCAGAAGCTCCCAGTGGTCCTTGCCCGTCTGGAGCGTGAAGGCGGCAGGGACGGCGAGTACCTCGGCGCCGCGCAGAGCCAGCAATCGGTAGAGCTCTGGGAAGCGAACGTCGTAGCAGACAGAGAGCCCGACGGTCGCGGCGCCAGCCTTCGCGGTTACAATCTCCGTGCCCGCCGCGATGGTCCGGCTCTCCAGGTATTCGCGATCCGGGGCCTTCACGTCGAAGAGGTGTATCTTGCGGTAAACGGCCGACATCCTGCCGTCAGGTCCGAAGAAAGTGGATGTATTATGCAACTTCGTGGATGAGGGTTCTCCTTCGAGGATCGAACCCCCGATCAGATAGACTCGGAGCTCCTGCGCGAGGTCGCCGAGGAACTCGGTCGTCGGCCCTGGTACTGGCTCGGCGTTCTCCCTGTAGACATCTTCCAGGCCGTGGCAGTTCCACAGCTCAGGCAGGGCTATCAGGCCTGCCCCCGAGGATGCGGCCGAACGTATGAGCCGTTCCGCCGTGTCCAGGTTCTCCCCTTTGTTCGGGGTCGAGGACATCTGTATCGCCGCCGCCGTGATCTCGCGCCCGTTCATCACACCGCTCCTCTCTACGCCTGTAGCCCGTGGGCTCCTTCCTGGGTCATTCAGCCACCTCTCCTGACCCTTGTCCGGAGAGCACGCGCAGTAGCGTCTCCTCATCGCCGACTACGTAGTCTAGCGGGAGACGCACCATCGGGTTCAGTCTCCCGCCGACAAAGGCTGCGCGGATGTCAGTGTGGAGTCCCACGAGGAGCTTCTCGCCGTTCTGGAGGTACTTCTGGCAGTAGGCGATGCCGAGCTCAACGCACGCTCCCTCGTCCGGGACGCGCCCGTCGAGCACGAACAGGAATACCTCTGCGTCAAGGATCGTGGTCCTGTCGAGGTGGAACATAGCGTGGCGCCGTTCCTCGGGGGTCATCGTATCGTAGGGCGGCCTGTCGCGCTCGACACCGTCGCGTTGCGGGAGGAAAACATCGAAGCCAAAGGCTTCGAGCCTGTGAGTAAGCCCGAGGTTGAAGCGCCTCTCGGCCTCCGAGAACAGTGGTCCTGCGAGGTAGATCAGCACGCCCTACACCTCCGGCGCATGCCTCTATAAGCTCCGAGCATCAGAGGGGCCATCGAGCCTCAACTCCAGGACATGCTGGGCATCCAGTTCCCGCAAGCCAAGGTAGTAGCGGGCCGTCTGCAGTACTGCCTCCAGCGGCGCCAGGCCGACGAGCTCCGTCGACTCTACGGAGGCGCCGAAGTCGGCCGCAGCCGAGCGAACGGCCTCGAGGGCCACGGAGATGGGGGTCCGTTCGAGGTCGGTCAGGTTCATCGAGACCTGAGCCTTGCCGCCGACATCGAAGCCGAGCGCCCTCACGGCCGGAAGGCCGCCGCCGCTCTCCCTTACTCGTCTGGCCACTGCCCGCGCGACCTCGACGTCGCTGGTATCCAGGTATGCGTTGAAGGCGACGAGGACAGGCCGGGCGCCGACGGCGACGGCCCCTCTGTGGGGGTCGAGTGTTTTCGGACCGTAATCCGGCTTCCATAAGGGGTCCTCGAGTCGGGATGCGACGCCCTCGTAACCACCACGTCTGATGTTGGGGAGGGATCGGCGGTGCGTGATGGTCGCAGCAGAACCGTAGAGGAACACAGGAAATCCCAGGGTACCCAGGCTCTCGCCGGCCCGGTGGGCCAGTCGGACGGCATCATCCATCGTGGCGCCTCCCAGGGGTACGAAGGGGAGCACGTCGAGCACGCCCATCCTGGGGTGCTCGCCCGACTGGGAGGCGAGGTCGAGTTCGGCGGCGCACGCCTTCGCCAGGGCGATTGCGCCCTCGAGCACGGGGTCCTCTCCGCCGGCGAACGTGAGGACGCTCCTGTTGTGGTCGGGGTCTGAGTGTAGGCCGAGAATGCGGACGCCTGAGATGTCGCGGACGGCCCCTGTGATGCGTGAGATCTTCATTGCGTCCTTCCCCTCGCTGAAGTTGGGGACGGCCTCGAAAAGCGGAGGGCGCACGGCGGTTCAGCGTGCTCCGAGCGCGCGATCCAGGTGGACCGCGGCGCTGATGAGCGCCAGGTGGGTGAACGCCTGGGGGAAGTTGCCGAGGGCCTCGCCTGAGTGCCCTAGTTCCTCGGCGTAGAGGCCAAGATGGTTGGCGTAGGAGAACATCTTCTCCAGGGCGAGGCGAGCTTCATCGAGGCGTCCTGCCTGCGTGAGGCACTCGACGAGCCAGAAGGAGCACAGGCTGAAGCTGCCCTCGTCCCCTTCTAGGCCGTCTGGGGCTGCGTACGCCGGCCTGTAGCGCTTCACGAGCGTGTCATGGGCCAGTTCCTGCTGGATACGGTCGAGGGTGGAGAGCCAACGCGGGTCCGTGGGCCCGACGAACTTGACCAGCGGCATTATGAGCAGGGAGGCATCGAGGGCGTCCGAGCCGTAATACTGGACGAAGCTGTTCTTCTCGGGGTTCCAGCCCTTCTTCATGATCTCCTCGTAGATAGCGTCGCGCTCGGCCATCCAGCGCCCATCCCCCGAAGGCAGTCCGCGCTGGCGGGCGATCCTGCCAGCCCGCTCCAGGGCAACCCAGCTGAGGAGCTTGGAGGAGACGAAGTGGCGCCTGCCCCCTCGCACCTCCCAGATGCCCTCGTCGGGCTCACGCCAGTTCTCGCTCAGCCAGTCCAGTATCTTCCTGAGGTTCTTCCAGAGATCGTAGTCGAGGGGGGCGCCGTGTTTGTTATAGAGGTAGGCGGCGTCGAGCACGGCCCCGTAGAGGTCGTGCTGGCGCTGTTTGCTGGCGCCGTTACCGAGCCTTACAGGGAAGGAGTTCATGTATCCAGAGAGATGTGTGAGCTCCGTCTCGGTTATGTCCTTGCGCCCGTCTATTCCGTAGAGCGGCTGCAGGAGGCCGTCCTCGTCCTCGTGGCACCGGTCCCTGAGCCAGCCCATGAAATGTCGCGCCTCGTCCTGGAAACCGACGTAGATCAGGGCGTAGAGCGCCAGAGCCGCGTCCCTGAGCCAGGTGTAACGGTAGTCCCAGTTCCTCTCGCCCCCGATCCTCTCTGGCAGGCTCATCGTGGGCGAGGCGACGAGCGCGCCCGTCGGGTCGTAGACCATGAGCTTCAGGACGAGCGTGGAACGGTGGACCATCTCACGCCACCGCCCTTGATAGGTGCTGTTCGAGAGCCAGCGTCGCCAGTACTCAAGGGTGCCGCGCAGCAACTCTTCGAACCCGACGTCGGAGAGAATCTCTCCGGGACCCTCGCCCCTCCGGAGATGCGCCAGGACGAACGTCGCCCGCCCACCCTCGCCGAGTGTGAAGTGCGCACCCGCGGCGCCTTCCGCCCCTTTCTCCAGCAGCACGTCGGTAGCCAGCCCGAGGCAAAGATCCCCTGACGCGAACACAGCCCCTGACTTCCCGACGGAGACCGAATGGTCGCGGCGGGCGTAGTCGAAGGCTGGCAGACACTCGACGCGGAAGTCCATCTTCCCCCTGATAACCCGCACGTTACGGACGAGCCTGTGACGCTCGCCCGGGCGCGTCACAATCGGCATGAAGTCAAGGGTTTCGGCCAGGCCCGCAGGCGAGAAGTAGCGGGTCAGGAGCACGTTGGTGTCAGGCAGATAGAGTTGGTTGCTGTGGGTGTACGCCACAGGCTGCAGCGCGAAATGCCCACCCTTCTCCTCGTCGAGGATAGAGCAGAAGACGCTCGGGGAGTCGAAGGCAGGCAGGCACAGCCAGTCTATGGTGCCGTCGGTACCGACCAGCGCCGCCGTGTACAGGTTCCCGATGACACCGTGATCTTCGATGGGCAGATACCCCACTCCAGCCTCCCTTCTCATCGTCGACGTCCCTACCCGTATCTTACAGCGCCTCACGCACGATGAGCATTTCAGCACGCGCCCTGTCGGGCGCTTCTCAGCATGTCACCTAGTCAG
>JAJNDJ010000050.1 GCA_021156345.1 Rubrobacteraceae bacterium
AGGTAAGGCCGTCACATTCGATTCGGGTGGTATCTCCATAAAGCCATCGGCCGGAATGGAGGAGATGAAGTTCGACATGAGCGGTGGCGCGGCCGTCCTGGGGGCCATGGAGGCCGCAGGGGCTCTGGATCTCCCGCTCAACGTCGTCGCCCTCGTGCCTGCGACAGAGAACCTGCCTGGTGGGGACGCTTTCAAACCCGGCGACGTGCTTCAGATGCACTCCGGCAAGACGGTAGAGATAGTTACGACCGACGCGGAGGGGCGTTTGATCCTCGCTGACGCCCTCTCTTATGCCAGGCGCTACGAACCTTCCGTCGTGGTTGACTGCGCCACCTTGACGGGGGCCTGCACCGTCGCGCTCGGAGACCACGCTTCCGGCCTCATGGGGAACGACGAGGATCTCGTTGCGGAGCTACAGACCGCGGGTGAGACGACCGGGGAGAGGGCCTGGCCGCTGCCGCTCTTCGGGGAGTATACAGAGCAGATCAAAGGCGACACCGCAGACATAAAGAACTCCGGCGGCCGCAGAGGAGGGGCTTTGACCGCCGGTGCCTTCCTGAAGGAGTTTGCCGACTACCCGTGGGCGCACCTGGATGTGGCGGGAACCGCCTACGGCAAGAAGGGCAACGCCTATACGACAAAGGGCGCGACGGGCGTACCTGCCCGCCTGCTCGTCGAGTTTCTGCTTGGGAGGACGCGATGATCCTGCAGAGGCTCACCGTCGGCCCTTTCCAGGAGAACTGTTACATCATCGGGGATGAGGACTCTGGGGTTGGCGCGGTCGTCGATCCCGGCGATGAGGCGGCCCGCATCGCGCTCGCGGTCGAGCAGACCGATCTGGAGGTGGGGTCCATAATCGTCACCCACGCCCATATAGACCACGTCGGGGCCGTCGCCGCCCTCGTCGACGAGTACGCCTGCCCGGTCCTGATGCACGCCGAGTCCGAACCCATGCTGAAGCAGCTTCCTACCCAGGCGATGATGATGGGCCTGAGATTCGGCAAGGTCCCTGCTGTGGACCGCTACGTCGGCGAAGGAGAGGTGCTCGAGGTCGGAGAACTCAGGCTGCGTTCGCTCTACACACCAGGTCACGCGCCTGGACACCTGGCTTTCTACGTCGAGGACCAGGGTCTCGTTCTGTCAGGCGACGCCCTCTTCGCGGGAAGCGTGGGAAGGGTAGATCTCCCTGGCGGGAGCATGGAGGTCCTGATGCGCAGCATCGAGGAGCGGCTGCTGACGCTCCCTGACGAGACGACGGTCTATCCCGGTCACGGGCCGCAGACCACTATCGGGAGCGAGCGCACGTCCAACCCATTTCTGCAGGGAGGGCAGTTTTGAGCGAGAGTGTCCACAGGCACAGGGAGTCGGCCCCGGAGCATGTCAGGGTCGCCGTGCTCACCATCAGCGACACGAGGACCCGCGAGACCGACACGGGGGGCGACACCGCAGAACAGATCCTTCGCGAAGCGGGGCAGGAGATCGTGGCCCGCCAGATCGTCAGGGACGAGGTGAATGGCATCAGGACCAGCCTCGTAGACCTGCTTGCGAATCCAGAGGTGGACGCTGTTATTACGACGGGTGGGACCGGGATCTCGGGCCGCGACACGACCTACGAGGTTGTCGACCGCATGATCGAGAAGAAACTCGACGGTTTCGGTGAGATCTTCAGGATGCTCTCGTACGAGGAGATCGGGGCCGCGGCGATCATGAGCCGCGCGGTGGCTGGAGGCGTGGGCACCAAGTTCGTAGCGAGCCTGCCAGGGTCGCGCAACGCGGTCAGGCTCGCTGTGGAGAAGCTACTCGTCCCCGAGCTGGCCCACATCGTGTTCGAGCTTCGCAAGCATGAGGAAAGCGGGTAGAGAGATGGAAAGAGAACCCCTATCATCCGAAGCCGATGCGCTCTGGCGCAGGCTGTGGGAGATCTGGCAGGAGAACGGCGAGGAGGACGTGGTCCTCGATTCCACCAAGCTGTCCGAGCTCGAAGATGAGATCCCAGACCTCGAAAACCGGATGAAGACGGCACTCGCCTACCTCCAGCGTGCCCGCTACATCCAGTACCGCTCCGGGGTCGGCGAGGACGGCATAGAGCCGATCCTCTACGATGTCTACGAGCCGCGCTGAGCCCATGAATACCTAGTGGAGCGAGGAGGGTGAAGAGTATGACCTGGCTACTCTTGCTGCCGGTGGCGCTCGCCGCGGGGATGGCCGCGCCCACACAATTCGCCATCAACAGCCAGCTGCGCCAGGTCGTCGGCGGCCCGGTACTGGCGGCCGCGCTCTCGTTTCTCGTGGGGACCGTGGTCCTGTTCGTAACCACCGCTGTCGTGCGTCGCTCCGTGCCCGAGCTAGGGCCAATCATGAACGCGCCGTGGTGGATGTGGCTCGGCGGTCTGCTCGGAGCTTTTTTCGTATGCGCCTCGATCGTCCTTACCCCCCGCCTGGGGGCGGCGACGACGGTGGGCCTGTTCCTGGCGGGGCAGGTGATCGCGTCCATAGCGATAGATCATTTCGGCCTGCTCGGCGTCCCATTGCAACCAGCGAGCATACCTCGCCTTCTGGGAGCACTGCTCATCATTGTTGGAGTCGCTATCGTCCAGAGGTTCTAAGGTTGCAAAGAGGTTCGAACCCGTCTGCAAGCTGGCCAGCACTTCGGCTTGTCAGCTTCCTGGTTTCGCTCATTGCCGAACCTGCGCGTCGCGGTAGGTCGATACCTCTACGGATCACTGTCGCTCTACGATGAGAAGTCGGGGACGGCACCACGCGCGACTACCGCACGGCCCTTGGGCTCCTCCCAGTCTTCCTGCCGGCCGAGCGCCGTCTCGTCGAGGAAGTAGTAAGAACCGCCAACCGTCTCCAGGCCTCGAGCGTAGACGGAGTAGGTGTGGAAGCCAGCGCCGGAGAGAAGATGCCGTAATGCGTCATGCCTGGCATATTCATCATCCTGCCTCTAGGTCCCCTGCCTGGCGACCCGGAACGATATATGAGTGACTCCGGGCGAATCTAGGAGCCTGATCTTCTCCAGGTCCAACCCTTCTTCACCGACGTTCTCGAACAGCCTCACTCCACTTCCGAGTATCACGGGAGCCAGGTGGAACTGCACCTCATCCACAAGCCCAGCTTTTGCGAACTGATCGATCGTGTTCGCCCCGCCTGATATCCTCACGTCCTTCTCTCCCGCAGCCTCTCTGGCCTGCTCCAGCGCGCTCTCTATACCACCGGTCACGAATGTAAAGGTCGTCCCTCCCTCTCTTATCCACGGCTCTCTCCCGTGGTTGGTAAGGACGAAGACCGGAGCCTGAAAGGGCGGTGGATCCGGCCATCCGATCTCCCCCTCGTCGAACATACGCCTACCCATGATGAAAGCCCCGACATGTTCGTATGCCTCTCTCAAGACCTCGTCGTCCTTGTTGGTCCGGCCACCCCGTAGGCTCTGCCTCTCGCGCCAGGCTTCCAGGTCGTAGACCCACTGGTGGATACGATGTCCTCCGTCACCAAGGGCGTTCTGCGGACCGGCATTGGGACCTGCGATGAAGCCGTCGAGGGACATCCCCACATCTACGGTCACCTTACTCATTTTGCGCCTTTCATGACTACTTCCCTCGTTTACTTTACGACCCGGAAGGTCATGTGGGTCACGTCGGGATCTGCTATCAACCTGATCCTCTCCAGCTCGATATGTTCGGTACCGAGGTGATCGAACAACCTGACGCCGTCCCCCAGCAGCACGGGGACAACGTCTACATGTACTTCGTCCAGTAGCCCCGCCTTGAGGCACTGCTGGACGAGGCTCGCTGCGCCCACCGCGACGTTCTTCTCGCCAGCCGCGGCCCTGGCCTGTTCGACCGCGCTCTCCACGCCGTCGGTGACGAAGGTGAATGGCGACCCCTCGTAGTCCCATCCGTCGGGGACGGAGTGGGTTACGACGAAGATCGGGACGTGTTGGCCTATGGGATGAGTGCCGCCCCAACCATTCGTAATATCGAACGTCCTCCGTCCCGTCACGATCGCCCCGATCTCGGAGAATACTTCCCGCAGAAGGTCGGCGGCTTGAGAGGAGACCTTGAACGTCATCCCGCCACTAGGCACGACATAGTCGGTATCGCCGCTCGAATACCAATCGAAGAGCCGCATTCCTCCCTCGCCCAAAGGATGCTCAGGCCCATCGTTCGGCCCGGCAATGAACCCGTCGAGCGACATCGTGAGTCCCGCAGTTACTTTGCCCATGTCTGCACTCCTTCCAAATCTAATTACGGGCGGGTATCTGTTGCACGCACCAGCGGTTGCCGTCCGGGTCGCTGAAGAAGACGCACCCCACATTGTCCAGGTCTTCTCCCTCCTCAGCCGGGCGGTAAGCCCCCTCGTCGAAGACCTGGAACTCGCCGACATCGACGCCTCTCTCGACCAGCTGGGTGCGGGCGGTGCGCACATCCCGGACGACCAGGAACACGCCGTCTATGGAGCCTGGTTCCATATCCACCGTCCCCTTTCCCAGATGGATCGAGCACGCGGATCCGGGCGGGGTCAGTTGAACGAGGCGGAGGTCGTCGCTGACCCTGAAGTCGATGTCTACCTCGAACCCAACCTTCTCGGCGTAGAAATCTCTGGCGCGATCAATGTCCGAGACCGGGACCGTCACGACCTCTATCTTCCAGTCCATAGTGCTCCTTCCTCTTGCCAGACCAGGCGCTGATTTCCTGAGATGAACGTCCTCTCGTTCTCTCCAGGAGAGGGCTCGAGTTCGCCCTAGTCCTCTTCGACTGCCTTCGTAACGATCTCGGAGATCTGCTCGGCGGCTTCGAAACCTGCGGTGAGCCTGTTCTTCGTCAGGGCCCAGGTGACGCCTGTGGCGGTGTCGGCGCATGCGAAGCTCCCGCCGACGCCCCCGATTCCTAGCACGCTCTTGGTCTCTTGTGGGTCTGCTCCCAGGCGACCGACAGAGTAACCCAGCGCCCAGGTGGTCGGGAAGCCCATGATCTCGTCTACGCCGCTGACCGCTCCGGCGGATATCTCTCGGAGCCGCTCGGGGGAGACGAGCCGGATGCCATCCACCTCGTCCACCAGCGCGGCGTACATTCGCGCCACGGCCCGCGCTGACATCTTGCCGCCGGCCGGTATATCGGCCATCAGGATGTCGGGACGGTTGCCGAACGCGGCGGTCGGGGTCACCTGCCGCGGCCCCAGCTTGAAGAAAGGAGAATCATCGGGCATCGAGGCAAGCAATTCCGCGCTGCCTTCCATGTCTTCCAGCCTGGCCAGCCTGCCCAGCTCGGACCGTGGGACGCCGAAGTAGATCTCATCGGCGATGCCCAGCGATTCTGATATCTCCTCGCGAAGCACCTGCGAGATGGGCTTGCCCGTAGTCCGGCGGACGATCTCCCCGACTATGTATCCGAACGGGTATGCATGATAGGCAATCTTCGTGCCAGGCACCCACCAGGGTTCGGCGTCGGCGATGGCAGCGCACATTTTGTCCCAGTCACACAAGTCCTCCGGCGTCGTGTCGTCAGGTATGCCCGGTACACCGACCGTATGCGTCAGGACGTGCCGCACGGTAGCAGCCTCTTTACCGTGGGCGCCGAACTCGGGCCAAATGTCCACGACCGGTGTGTCGTAGCCGAACAACCCGTGCTCGACGAGCACGTGCGCCACAGTCGAGGTCGCACCCTTGCCGACCGAGTAGCAATAGAAGGGCGTGTCGGGCTCGACCAGGCGCCCGGTCTCATGGTCGGCAACGCCAGCGACGGCGTCGGCCACCTGCTCACCGTGCCGGTAGACGGCGACCTGCAGGCCCCGCTCCGCCCCCGAGTCGACCAGTTCGTCGATCACTCTCTGAATCTGTTGCTGAAGGTCGTTCATGATCCCATTCCTCTCCAAAGCATACTCTAGTCTACGACCGTTCCGGTAGTCGTGCCGACCCGGTCCGAGGCCATGAACGCCACCGCGCCACCTACTTTGCCTCCACCTCCGTAGATCACGGCGTTCTTGCCCTCGAACAGCATGTTTATCCTCCCGTTTGTTGGATTCCCGGCGGGCTGGAAACCTACGCCGCTTCGCAATCGGCTGAGTCGACCTGGAGCTCTTCCTCTGTCTGGGGATCAGGCTGCAGCACGGTCACCGCGACAGCGATCGCCACGACGACTAGTCCGGCTCCGATCCCGAACGCGAGGTGGTAGCCGCTAGTCAACGCCACTGCGGCGGACTCGCCGTCCCCGATCAGCTGGTCGCTCCGCGACGCTGACAGGGTCGCGAGCACGGCAAGACCGAGGGCTCCGCCGACCTGCGCTGTGGTGTTGATCAAGCCTGAGGCCAGCCCCGCGTCGCTGGGCGTGGCGCCAGACATCGCCAGCGTCATGAGCGCCGGGAAGCAGAGGCCGGCCCCGATGCCGAGAAGGACCATCACATGAAAAGCGCGAGGCCGCCGACCACCAGCTTCCTGGCCCCAAAGTGCATGACCAGGCGGTCGGTGTAGCGGACCGACAGGATTCCCATCAAGATCGTGACGGGCAGGAACGCGAGACCGGTCTGCAGGGCATCGTAGGCGAGGATCCGCTGCAGGTATAGAGCGCCGAGGAAGAACATACCGAACATCCCCGCGAGGCTCAGAACCTGGATCAGGTTCGCCCCAGTGACGTTTCGCGAGCGGAAGATCCGGAGCGGCACCAGCGGATTGCGCGCAGTCGCTTCGCGGGCGACGAAGGCTGCAAGCAACACGAGTGAGAGGGCGCCTATTGTCAGGGTACGACCAGAGCCCCAGCCGTACTCAGCAGCCGGACCTATGATCGTGTAGACGCCGAGCATCAGCGAGCCTGTTACCAGGACAGCACCGGTGACGTCCGCGCCGTCCCCGAACCCGATGCCCTTGTCGCGGTCGATCAGCCTTCCGGCGAGCATCGCTGTCGCGATACCGATCGGGACGTTCACGAAGAAGATCCAATGCCAGCTGATCGACTGGGTCAGAACGCCGCCGACGAGCAGGCCCACTGCGCCACCGGCTGAGGCGACGAAGGCGAAGACGCCGATGGCCTTCGCCTGCTCCCGCGGCTCGGGGAACATGGTGACGATCATGCCCAGGATGACCGCGGATGTCATGGCGCCGCCAGCTCCCTGAACGAAGCGGGCCACGACCAATAACTCCTGGCTCTGCGCGAGGCCACATAGCAGGGAGGCCGCCGTGAAAACCCCAATGCCCGCCAGGAACATCCCCCTGCGGGAGATGAGGTCTCCAAGCCGCCCGGCGAGCAGCAAGAGGCCGCCGAAAGCTATCAAGTAGGCGTTGACGACCCACGCAAGGCTCGATTGCGAGAAACCGAGGTCGTTCTGAATCGCAGGCAACGCCACGTTGACCACCGTGGCGTCCAGCACGATCATCAGCATCCCCACACAAAGGACGTAGAGAGCGATCCAACGCCGCCTACCACCCATCGTCTCAGAATGTGACTCCTCGTGTTTTCCTACCTCATACCGCGTCATCCGGATAGTCTCCGTTTCCCGAGATCGCAACATCATCTGGTTTGAGCATACGGCAGTAGTCCTAAAAAACAACCATTGATCTTCAAAACCTGATCAGGTATGTAGACATCAGTACCTACGGTGATATACTCACCATATGGTGACAAGACGCACATACGATGACGGGTGTGCGGCGGCGCATGCGCTCGACCTTGTGGGCGAGCGCTGGGCGCTGCTTGTAGTACGCGAGTTGTTATTGGGGCCGAAGCGGTTCACGGACTTGCGGGCTGGCCTGCCACACGCCAGTCCCAACGTCCTCGCCCAGCGCCTGCGGGGGTTGGAGGAGGCTGGGATCGTGCGCCGTCGAAGGCTACCTCCGCCGGCGGCGTCGAAGATCTACGAGTTGACCGATTGGGGCGAGGAGTTGGAGCCGGTCATTATCCGTCTCGGCAGGTGGGGT
>JAJNDJ010000306.1 GCA_021156345.1 Rubrobacteraceae bacterium
GAGATGTAGATCGCGACCGCCACGGCTGTCAGGACCACGCTGAGGATCAGCAGCTCTCTCAAGGGTTCACCCCCTCTACGGCTGCACGGGGTCGCGCTCTTGCAGAGAGTACAGCCTCGCGTAGAGGCCGTCCGAGGAGACAAGGTCTTCATGGGTGCCCATCTCGGCGACGCTGCCGTCTTCGATCACGAGGATCGAATCTACGCTGCTGACCAGCCTGAGCTCGTGGGCTATGACGAAGGTGGTGCGTCCTTCTGTCAGGACCCTCCAGCTCTGCTCGACGGCGGCCGCAGCCTCGGCGTCGAGTCCGGCCTGGGGCTCGTCCAGGATCAGGATAGGGGTGTCCCTGAGCATGGCCCGCGCGATAGAGATGCGCTGCCTCTGCCCTCCGCTCAGACTCTCGCCGCGCTCGGAGAGCACGGTGTCGTAGCCCTCGGGCAACTCCCGGATAAATTCGTCGGCCCCGGCGAGCTCGGCTATGGCCTCGATCTCCTCTCGGCCAGCCCCTGGCCGCCCGTAGGCTATGTTCTCGGCGACCGTCGCCCTGAAGAGCAAAGGGTCCTGAGGCACGAAGGTTACGGAGTCGCGCAAGGACTTGAGGGTGAAGTCCTTTACGTCTTCCCCGTCGATGAGAACCCTTCCCTCCTGCGGGTCGTAGAGGCGGGCGATGAGGCTGGTGACCGTGGTCTTGCCCGCGCCGCTCACCCCGACGAGCGCGACCCGGCTCCCGGCTTCGACGTCGAAGTCCATGCCGCGCAGGACCTCTCCAGCCTCGACCTCGTAGGCGAAGCGCACGCCCTCGAAGGTGACCCGGCCTTCGAAGGCGGGCGCACGACGGGCTCCGGGAAAGTCCTTGACGGTCGGCTCCGCGTTCAAGAGATCTATGATGCGCTCGCCCGAGACGAGCGACGTGCCGATCTGGTTGACCTGCCGGCTCAGGGCCCACAAGGGTGAGAGAAACAGGGCGAGGTAGGCCACGAAAACGGTAAGGTCGCCCAAAGAGAGGGCGCCTGCCAGGACCTGCCTCGCCCCGAAGTACACAACCAGCGCCGTGCCAAGTCCCCCGACGATTCCAAGGACGGTGCTGAACTTGGCCTCTATCATCGCGCTGTCCACGCTGGCTCTGAGGGACTCTCGGCTCTCCTTCCTGAAGCGCCCCATCTCGTCATCCTCGCGGGCGAAGCTGGCGATGGCGCCCTCCCTGGTCCTCACGACGCGCATGCGCTGCACGAGGGCCCTCCTGTAGCGGCTGACGGCGAGGAAGAGGAAGGGTACGGTGACGAGGGCGAGGAGGGTGAGTTGCCAGTCGAGCCACAGCATAACGACCAACATACCGAGCAGGATCATGACCGAGGAGAACACCTCGACCACAGAGTCGACCAGCATGGTACGTACCTCTTTCACGTCGCTGGTGACGCGGGTTATGGTGTCCCCCGTGCGCTTCTTGCCGTGGTAGTCGAGCCCCAGGGCGTGGACCTTGGCGTAAAGGGCCTCGCGCATGTCGAAGACGGTCTGCTGCCCGAGCTTCTGGAGCAGGTAGCGCCGGAAGGAGGCGACGCTCCTCGTCACCGTGAAGATCAAAACGATAAGGAAGGCTATCCCGGCGAGCAGTAATGCCTTATCCTCCAGAGGCGCGGGCACCGCCTCAGGGAGCGGCTTGTTGTCGGTCAACACGTAGTCGATGGTCAGCGCTAGCGGCCACGGCTGCGCAAGGCTCGTCACCGTCTCCAGCAGCAACACGCCGAGAGCCAGCAGAAGCCCGCCGCGGCGAGGCCTCAAGAAAGGCGTAAAGTTGGAAAGTGTCTCCCCTGTGCGCCTTAGTCCGGCGCGAAGCTCCTTCAATCTTTTCACCCGTATAGGATACCGCACCGCCTGCGGGTAGAATGTGCGAGCTTACCCAACTCTAGAGCGTGGAGGCGAACGTGGCGAGAAGAGTCCTCGCGGCCGTAGAAGACCTTTTGTTCAGAAGCAAGATCTCCGAGACCGCCTCGAGTCTTGGTATCGAGGCGGCTTTCCCCCGCAACCCAAGGAGATTGCTCGATGCCCTGCGCGATTCCCCACCCGACCTGCTTGTCCTGGACCTCAACTCCGCCCGCTTCGAGCCGCTAACGCTCCTGAGGGACGTGAGGTCCGACGAAGTGACACGAGGAATTCCTACGGTCGGCTTCCTCTCCCACGTCCAGAAAGACCTCGCTATCGCCGCGCGGGAGGCCGGCTGCGACCGCGTCGTCGCCCGCAGCGCTTTCACGAAGGATCTTCAGACTGGGAAATGGCTGGAGTGGCTATCTCCAGCTCCAGATCGTCATCGTGGACCCTGACCGACACGTTCATCTTTCTATAGATCTCTTGCCTCTCTACCATTGAACTTTCCCCGAGGAGGTGAAGAACGAAGCGTGATCACGATAGGCCGTTACAACCAGATGACGTTTACTTTCTCCCCTGGCTGTTCCAGCCCGCTTCATCTCAGACCGCGGTAGAACGCCCGGATGTCCTCGGCGAGCAGTGCGGGCTCTTCCATGGCGGCGAAGTGCCCGCCGCGCGGGATCTCCGTCCAGCTCCGGATGTCGCCGAAGCGCCGTCTCCCGGGGAAGAGGGACGTCTGGGGGGGGGTCCTTGGCCAAGAGGGCCATCCCAACCGGCGCCTCCACGCGCGGCGGCGTCTCCGACCACGAGTGCATCCCTTCGTAGTAGGTGCGGATGGAGGGGTTGATCGTCTGGGTCGCCCAGTAGATGGTTATGTTGGTGAGCAGCTCGTCTTTGCTGTAGCTCCGTTCCACGTCGCCCCCGCAGTCGCTCCAGGCGCGGAACTTCTCGACTATCCAGGCGGCCAGGCCAGCGGGGGAATCGTTTAGCCCGTAACCGAGGCTCTGGGGCCTGGACCCCTGGATCATGACGTACCCGCCCTCCTCGAACGACCAGCCCTTCAGGGCCTCCATATACCGTTTTTCGGCTTCGGAGAGGGTGGAAGGGTCGAGCTGTGCCGCCTTGTCGTAGCCGATGTCGGTTATGTGGATGCCGACGACGGACTCGGGGTGCGAGCGCGCCAGGGCCTGGGATATGGGGCTTCCGCCGTCCCCGCCGTGCGCGCCGTAGCGCTCGTAGCCGAGGACCTTCGTCATTAGCGTATGGAACAGCGCCGCGTCCCGCTCCTGACCCCAGCCGCGCTCCCGCGGGCGGTCCGAAAAGCCGAACCCCGGCAGCGAAGGCACGACCACGTCGAAGGAGTCGGCCGGGTCCCCGCCGAAACGGGATGGGGACCCTTGCCGCGCTCGTGGACGAAGTGGATCCTGAAACCGCCTATCTCCGCCCAAAACTGCGCCGATCGGTTGAGCTCGGCCTCCTGCTTCCGCCAGTCGAACCCGTCCCGCCAGTAGTCCGTTAGCCCCTTGAGGTAGCCCAGGCTGGTGCCGTAGTCCCAGCCCGCCCCTTCGATCTCGTCCGTCCAGCGAGTTCGCGCCAGCCGGTCGGCCAGGTCGTCGAGGTCGGCTTGGGGAATGTCGATCCGGAACGACAGGATCTCGGCGTCCGTGCGGTCAACGTCAGTCACGCGGGGCTCCTCTCTCTATGGTATCGCCTAATTGCGGACCGAAATATTCTGTTCCGCAATTATAACAGAACGGATTACTCCGTTCAAGATGTGATATGCTGATTACATGGATGAGAAGGAGACGACCCCTGCTCCGTTGAGTGGTCGGAGGGCAGAAGCGACGCGCAATGACCAGCGAATCCTCGATGCTGCACGAGAAGTGTTCGTGGCAGATCCGGGCGCTCCGATCGCCGCTGTAGCCAAACGCGCTGGCGTAGGCATCGGCGCCCTCTACCGTCGCTATGCCTCCAAGGAGGAGCTTCTTCAGCGGCTCTCCGCCGAAGGCCTGCAGCAATACATCGCCGCCGTCGAGGACGCCCTTGCCCAGGATGATGGCGATCCCTGGAGCGCATTCTCCGAGTTCATGCGCCGAATCGTGGACACCGACACCCACTCGCTGACGCTGAGCCTGGCCGGTACCTTCTCCCCCACCGAGGAACTGAACCGTGAAGCCGCAAGAGCCCAGGAGCTCAACGTGCGGCTGTTCGAGCGCACCAAGGCCGCGGGCGCTATCAGGCCCGGCATCGAGGTTGTCGACATCAGCCTGCTGTTCGAGCAGCTAGCGGCCGTCCGCGTCGCGGACGAGGCGCGGACCCGGCAGCTACGCCACCGGTACCTCGCGTTGATCCTCGACGCCCTGCACGCCTCCTCTGGGACCCAGCTGCCCGGCCCGGCCCCTAGCTGGGAGGAGATCGCCCAGCGCTGGGAGACCTAGATCGCGGGCTGCTCGACCACCTCCTACGCGCATTCGCTGCAAAGGCTAACTTCCGAGAACGCCGTAGAGGCGAAGTTCGCAGAATTTCCCTTCCACGCGCTCCGGTGAAAGGGGTATAAGGAAGAGCCGCAGGTCGAGCGCAGAGCGAGTATAGTAACCTTAGATGACCCACGGTACATTTCTTCTCTCCACGGTGGCTGTAGTATTGTCCTCCGCCTCACTAAAAAGGAGCATGCCCGATATGTCGGTAGACAAGTTCATCAGGAATCCGTTGTGGGCGACCCTGGTGGGAGCGTTGGTCGCCGCAATGGTGGTGGTGTCTCTTATCGTGTTTGTGGGAAGCGGAGAAGCCGCACCGCAGGCAGCCGATGAGCAGACTCCCTACGCCTCCGTAAGCCTCAAAAGCCCCATGATAGTAGGCGGTACTGCGGCGCCCAACGGCAAGTACCCCTTTATGGCGGCACTCTTAGACAAGAGGAGACCCGGAGACGCATTCGATGAACTGTTTT
>JAJNDJ010000051.1 GCA_021156345.1 Rubrobacteraceae bacterium
GCCCCTGCTCGCGCAGGAGCCTCATGCTGTCTTCGAGCTGCTCCCCGCAGTCGCAGCGCCGCGAGCCGAAGACGTCTCCGGTCAGGCACTCAGAGTGCAGTCGAACCAGGATCGCCTCGTCCTCGCCAGCAGTCCCAGGCTCGAATCCGGTGGTTAGCGCCACATGTTCCCTGCTGTCCGCCGCCTCGTAGACGAACATCCCGAAGCCGCCGTGGGAAGTTGGTAATCCGGCTCTTGCAACGCGTCGGATCGAAGACATAGCCCCTGTGTCCGATCTAGGTCGTGGTCGAGTAGACCGAGATTCTACTACAGCCGCCATTTCAGACTAATCTCTGGCATACCGGTCATTACGTTCTGGCATACTGATTCGGATGGAAGGGAGCGAAAGGAGTCGATGAGCGAGGATCGCATACTTCTTGCGGACATGGTCTTCCACGGCCGCCACGGAACCCTGCAGGCCGAGCACGAGCTTGGCCAGCCTTTCGTCGTGAGCATCGAACTGCACCTCGACCTGAGACCCGCTGGGATCTCCGACGACCTGACGAAGACCGTGGACTATGGCGAGGTCCACCGCTTGGCGCGCGAGATCGTCGAGGGACTGCCCGTGCAACTCACCGAGACCCTGGCAGAGAGGATCGCTGCAGCTACGCTCACCGAGCATCCCGCGGTCGAAGCCGTAAGGGTGAAGGTCGCCAAGCCTCACGTCAGGCTCGACGACACGGTACTCGCCGGCTCGGCCGTCGAGATCCTGCGCCGCCGCGAAGCTAGGCACGCCAGTCATAGGGTATCCTCATGAAGGTACCCGAACCGCACCTGCGGCCGGTGCGTACTAACAGATGATGAGGAGGCGCATCGATCATCGTTTGAGGCGAGCGAAAGGGTGGCACACGTGGTTACCACAAGGCTCACGGATACCGCCTTACCCGGCGTTGACAGTATAGATAGGGTCGCGGGGAAGCGCCTTGGATAGCGTCTCCCAACTGCCGACCGCTGTCAAGGAGCTCCAGCCTTCTTCGGGGAGCGAGGAGCATCTCGAACGTCTCACGCGGCTATGTGTGGACGACCTTATCTCAGCCTTCGGGCTGGGCGAGGTAAGCCACGGGCGTGTGGTAATGGAGTCCATCTCGCGCATACCAGCCCGGCGTCTGGCGCGCCAGATACTGACCTACGACAGAATAGTCGGCGAGTCTGGCCTGGGGACGGGAGGCGCGTGGGCGCTGAAGAAGTTTTCCCGTAACACAAGCATCGAGGGCCAGGAGAACGTACCGTGCGGGGGACCGCTGCTCCTCGTCTCCAACCATCCTGGTCTCGCAGACGCCGTGGCCCTCTTCGCGGCGACGCCGAGGGACGATCTGCGTGTCATCGCCGCCAACCGTCCTCTTCTCGAAGCCCTTCCCAATACTTCACGTTACCTTCTGACAATCTCGGAGACCTCAGCGGGACGTTCAGGGATCGTGCGGGCGGCGGCCAGGCATCTGCGTAGCGGCGGCAGCATACTCACGTTCCCAGGGGGCAGGATCGAGCCAGACCCGGCGGTCTTGCCTGGCGCCGTCAGAGCGCTGGATCGCTGGTCCTCTAGCGCCGACCTCTTCGTTCGCCTCATACCGGGGCTTGTGGTCGTCCCTGTCGTGGTCAGCGGTGTGATCTCACCTTCGGCCCTGCGGAACCCTCTGATCCACCTGCGCCGCCGCAAGAGTGACCGCGAGTGGCTCGCCGCCACACTCCAGGTGCTCGTCCCGGCACTGCGCAATGTGGACGCCAGGGTCGAGTTCGGACGTCCCATCCATGCCGAATTTGGAGCCGTCGGCGACGCGGTGATCGAGGAGACGCGGCGGCTGATAGAGAACAGGCAGACGGCGTGACCTCGGATGAGTGGCGTCGCCGGTCGCCGCTCGTATTCTTGTTCGTCACGGTGTTCGTGGACATGATCGGGTACGGCATCGTGGTCCCCTTGCTACCCTTCTACGCTGGCCCGTACGCTTCCGGCGCAATACTCGTCGGCCTGCTGGGCTCCCTCTACGCCGCGATGCAGTTCGCCGGTGGTCCTTTCCTCGGCGGGCTATCAGACCGCCATGGAAGACGCCCTGTCCTCCTGCTTTGCCTGCTCGGGACCTCATTCGCCTACCTGCTGCTCGGCCTCTCCCGGACGCTCACCATCCTCGTCATCGCCGTCGCCCTGGCAGGCGCCACGAGCGGTACGCTGGCGACCGCCCAAGCCTACATAGCCGACAGCACGGCGAAGGCGGACAGGGCGCGGGGGCTAGGCCTGATCGGGGCTGCCTTCGGGCTCGGCCTCATGGCAGGACCAGCCCTCGGCGGCCTCCTCAGCCTCCACTCATTGAGCGCCCCAGCCCTCTTCGCCTCAGCGCCCCACCTGCGCAAGAAGGTACCCCTCTTGCGTCTCGACCCAATCTCGCAACTGGCCCGCCTACTGAAGATGAGATACGTTCGGGCTTTGCTCGCGGCAGTGCTGCTGCTCAACCTGGCCCTCGCCGGGCTCGTGAACAACTTCCCGCTGTTCAGCCACGTCCGGTTCGGGTGGGGGACGACGTCGAACGCCTTCTTCTTCGCTTACGTAGGGGTGTGCGCCGTCTTCACGCAGGGGTTCCTGATCGGACGCCTCCTGCCACGCTTTGGGGAGAGCAGACTCCTCGTTGGCGGACTCGCCCTTGTCTCCCTCAACCTCGTCCTCGTTGCACTGGTCCCTTCTGGTGTCCTCCTCTACCCGGTCGTCGGCCTCCTGGCGCTAGGGATGGGACTCGCCATCCCTAGCCTCACAGCCATCATCTCCAACCGGACCCCGGCCGAGGCGCAGGGAAGGCTCATGGGAGGTCTGCAGGCGATCCTCAGCCTCGCCATGATCGTCGGACCCGCGACCGCCGGGCTCGCCTTCGACCATCTCGGTATCCCGGCACCTTACCTCATCGGCGGGACCTTAGCCCTCCTCGCCCTGATCGTCTCGGGGGTGGATCTGCTGCCGGGACGGAGGGCCGAGACTCTACAAAGGGCTAGGACGTCGGGGTAAGAGCATGGCATCTACGAGTGTCTCCGCGAATGGCCCGCTCAGGATCGGGGTGATCGTCCTGACGGTCGGGACTGCCATGATCCACCTCTACCTCGGCCTCCAGGGCTTCCCGCTCTTTATCCTCAACGGGCTGGGGTATCTTACGCTCCTTGCGGCCCTGACTTTGCCGATACCAAGGATCTCGGACTACAGGAGCCTCACACGGTGGGTCCTCGTGGGCTACACGGCGCTGACGATCTTCCTCTGGATACTGGTCGGGGCGCGGAACTCTATCGGCTACGCTGACAAGATCATCGAGATCGTCCTGATAGCGCTCCTCGTGCTGGAGGCCAGCAGGTCGCGGCGTTGATGTATTTCGGCGCACCTCCCCTACCTGGGTCGTCTCAGTATCGCAGATTCGGGCCCCGGCTTATGGCCCACCAGGCGCCGCCAAAGCAGATGGCGGCGATGAGGCAGACCATACCCAGAGTAGGATAGGGGTTCAGGTCGGAGACGCCGAGCGTCACGTAGCGGGCCGCGTCGACCGTGTAGAAGATCGGGTTGAAGAACGTCACCACCTTGAGCACGCCGGGCAGCATCCCGACGGAATAGAATACCCCGCCCAGGAACGCGAGCGGCTGGATGATGACGCTCGTGATGAGCGAGATGTGCTCTATCCTAGTTGCCAGGGCGCCGACCATCGTGCCCAAAGAGGAGAACGCGAAGGAGGCCAGAAGCCCGATCACCACGAGCATCAGCGGGTGTTTGATCTGCACGCCGACGAAAGGCACACCGACGATGAAGACCCCGGCCCCCATCACCAGCCCGCGCAGCATGCCGCCCAAAGAGTAGGCTAGTGTGATCTGCAGGTCGCTCATCGGGCTGATGAGCACCTCGTCTATGTAGCGCTCCCGCTTGGCGTCGAAGACCGACCAGGATGAGTTCATCTGCGAGTTTGTTATGAGGCTCATCAGGGCTATGCCAGGCAGGATGTAGTCGAGGTAAGGGATGCCTTCGATCTGCTTTATACGGCCGCCGAGCGCGATGCCGAAGACCACGAGGTAGAGGAGCGAGGTCAGAAGCTGCGGAACTATCGTCTGCATCCAGACCCGCGTAAAGCGCAGTATCTCGCGCGAGAGGAGTGTCTGGAAGGTCCTATCCGTGAAGATCATGGCCTATCACCTTCATGTAGACTTCCTCGACGTTCCTTGCCTCGTAGCGCTCCTTGAGATCTTCGCTGCTGCCCTGGGCGGCGATGGTGCCTCCGTTTATGAGCGCGATCTCCTCGCACAGCGCCTCGGCCTCCTCCAGATAATGCGTCGTCAACAGGATGGTCATCCCACCACGGTTCAGCTCCCTTATGTAGCCCCACAGCTTGTAGCGTAACTCCACGTCTACACCCGCCGTCGGCTCATCCAGGAACAGCACCTTCGGGTCGTGCATGAGCGCCCTGGCGAACAGCACGCGCCGCTTCATCCCCCCCGAGAGCGTGTTCGTCCTCTGCCCGCGCTTCTCCGCGAGTTCGAAGCGCTCTAGAAGCTCCTCGGCCCTCTCTCTGGCCTTCTTCCTGGAAACGCCGTAGTATCCTGCGTGGAAAAGCAATGTCTCCTCGACGGTCAGGAACTTGTCCAGATTCACCTCCTGGGGGGAGACCCCGATCATACGCCGTGCTTCCCGAAACTCTCGATAGGCGTCTTTCCCGAAGACCTCGACCGAGCCTGAATCGGGCCTGGCTAGGCTGACCACGCCGTTTATGAGCGTCGTCTTTCCTGCACCGTTTGGCCCTAACAACCCGAAGAACCTCCCGGCCTCCACCTCGAGCGAGACTCCATCGAGGGCCAGAAAGCCGTTGGAATAGGTCTTCGTGAGCTTCCCTATCTTTAGCGCAGGAACGCCGTTGGTGTTCACGCGATCACCGCCCTGGCAGCCCTCTCGCCGGAGAGCATCGAACCGTTTATGGAGGAATCCTCGGTGTATTCGCCCGCGAGCACGAGCCCTGGCGTCTGTGTCCTGTTCTCGGGCAGCCTGCTGTGGATGCCCGGCGGCTGGGCGAACTGTCCATAGGGGATGCGGCGGAGCGCGAGCGGCCTGAAGTCTGCGCCAGGATACCAGCGGCTGAGGTCCTCGATACCTCTGCGGTAGAGATCCTCATCGGGCATGTCCATTCCCGTGAGCGCCACGGCGTATAGCACATGGCGATCCGGCGGTGCGTACTTCTCGGAGATGTTGCTCATCTCCACGGCGTTGTTCACGAATGCTCCATCCTCGGCATTCAAAAGGATCTTCTTTCCACTACCAAGACCATCGGTCTCATAGTACATGCATACCTCCCCCACAGACCCCTCAGGCACCGCCTCACCGGTGAGTGCTCCAGCCGCCGGCGCATCCGTGGCCACGACCACCGCATCGGCCTCCTGCTCTCTTCCCGCGCTCCTGACACCGACCACGCGCCCCTGTTCGTGCAGCAGATCCTCCACAGTGCTGTTCAGTTGGATCTCACCCTCACGCAAACGGGAGGCGAGCTGGCGCGGAATCTCACCCATCCCCAGGGCAGGGACGACCGTGCGGCCAGCGGCGAGCATCTTGAGAGTAAAGCGGAGGATGCGGGCACTGGTGGTCAACTCGCGGTTCAGCATTATGCCGCCGTAGAACGGCCTGAAGAAAGAGTCTACGTATCTCCCAGAGAGACCGGCTGTCTTCAGATACTCTAGTGTGGACGTATCCGCCTCACCATCCTGGGCACCTGCACTGATCCCCACCTCAATCGTTCTCGCCACCATTTCGAGCGTACGGAGCTTATCCCCGAAGGTGGCCGCATCGGAGAGGAGAGATGGGATGAACGCCTTCGGGTCGCGCAGCGGGTCGGAGAGGACACTCTTCTGCTGTCCCCTGCAGACGATCACACCAGGATCGAAGCCCCTGAAGTCGAGCGTCTCGTAGTCCAGATGCCTCCCCGCGACAGGATAAGACGTAAAGTACACCTGGAAACCACGGTCGAGCAGGAAGCCGTTCTGCTCGTCGGTCCGCACGCGGCCGCCGATACCGTCTGATGCCTCGAAGACGGCGACCTCCGCTCCGCGTTCTCTGAGTACTTTTGCGCAGGTGAGGCCGGCTAATCCGGCCCCGACGACAATAGTTTTCATACCCGCGAGAGTGTAGCGCACAACTCAGCAGATACAGTTACCGGTCTGACGCGCGGAGATTCTATTTACGCTGATTCTCGAATTCCAGCCGTACTTTGTGCTCGCCGTCGAGCTTGAGCGCGGCGACGTAGGGCTTGCCTGCCTTGCTCCTGAAACCTTTCATCTGTCCGGTGCGTCCCCTTGCAAGGAGCTGTTTCGCCTGGCCTTCACCGAGACGTTTGCCGGAGACCTGTTTCCAGATCGCGAAGTCGCATCCGGTCTTCTTCCACGCCGAGCAGCTGTAGGCTTTCTTCGTCTCGACGACAGGAGATCCGCACTTGGGGCAAGCGCCGAGCGACTCGCGGCTGCGGGAGGGAGCCGCCAGCCTCTCCCCCTCCATTGCGCGCACCTCTTCGACGAGCTTTTTGGTGAAGCCACTTATGTCGGCCATAAAGTCGGGGCGGTGCTCCGCACCTTTCTCCATCTTTGCGAGTCGCTCCTCCCAGCGGGCAGTGAGCTCCGGGGATGAGAGCTGGCTCTCCCCGAGGAGTCCGATAAGGGATCTTCCTTTCTCCGTAGGGACGAGGGCCTTCTTCTCGCGCTCGACATAGCCTACCTTTATGAGCCGCTCTATGGTGGCGGCCCTGGTGGCCGGCGTCCCTAGGCCCGAGTCCTTCATCTGCTGCCTGAGCTCCTCATCCTCGACGAGTTTTCCCGCCGTCTCCATCGCCCCGAGTAACGCGGACTCCGAGTAGCGCGGGGGCGGCTTGGTCTCCCCCTCCTTGACGCCGACCTTCGCCACAGCCCACTCTTGCCCCACCTCGATCGGCGGCAACACGGGCGGCTCTTTCTCTTTCCGCCCTCCGACCCCGTCCGGGTAGAGCGCCCGCCACCCCGCCTCGAGCACGACACGCCCACGAGAAAGGAACGTCTCCTCTCTGACCTCGGTCACGACGGTGGTGTTCTCGAAGCGGGCAGCGGGGAAGAAGACGGCCACGAAACGCCGGGCCACCAGGTCGTAGACCTTGGCCTCATCCGGCGGGAGGTCACCCGAACACTTCTTGTGTGTGGGGACGATCGCGTGGTGGTCGGTAACCTTGGAGTCGTCCACGATGCGCTTGCTGATGGGAAGCTTCTGTCCTCCGAGCAGCTTCTCCGCAAAAGGCGAAAGATCGGGCAGCGCCCCCGCAGCCTCGACCCGCTTCTCGAGGCTTCCCACCAGGTCCTTCGAGAGGTAGCGGCTCGAGGTGCGCGGGTAGGTGATGAGCTTTCTCTCTTCGTAGAGTGTCTGGGCGGCCCGCAACGTGCGCTCGGCCGTGAAACCATAGCGGGTATTGGCGTTGCGCTGGAGCTCGGTCAGGTCATAGAGGAGCGGTGGCTTCTCCGTCGCCGTTTTCTTCTGAGCCTTGCGGACGGTCCCCGTCCCGCCTCGCACCTTCTCCGCTATCCGGTCAGCAGCTTCTCTCTCGGGCAGGCGGTTCTGCTTTTTCTGGAACCAAACGCCGTCGTAGGTACTCCCGTCACGTGAGAAGCGGGCGTGGACGGTCCAGAACTTCTCGGGCTCGAACTCTTGTATCTCCTTTTCACGGTCGACGAGAAGCTTCAGTGTCGGGGTCTGGACACGGCCTACAGAGAGTACGTTTCCACGGCCTCCAAAGCGGACCGAATAGGCGCGGGTGGCGTTCATGCCGACGATCCAATCAGCCTCTCCCCGGCTGCGGGCCGCGTCTTCGAGAGGTTTCATCGCAGCGCCCGCCCGCAAAGCGTCGAAACCCTCCCGTATCGCCTCGTGGGTGAGGGAGGAGATCCAGAGCCGGAGAACAGGCTTGCTGCAACCCGAGAGACCGTACAAATAGGCGAAGATGAGCTCTCCCTCTCTCCCCGCGTCGCAGGCGTTTACAACCTCCTTCACAGACGGGCTCCTCATCAGACCCCTTACCACGTTGAACTGCTCGCGGGTCTTGTGGTTCACCCTGACCTTGAAACGTCCTGGCAGGATAGGCAGGCTCTCCAGACGCCACTTCTTGTACTCCTCACCGTAAGCGTCTGGCGGCGCCAACTCGGCCAGATGCCCGAGCGCCCAGGTAACGGTCCAGCCTTCGCCGGCCAGAGCGCCCTTCTCCCTTCGATGCCTCCCCAGGGCACTCGCAATGTCCCGGCCGACGGACGGCTTTTCGGCGACGATGAGCCTCATACAAAGGAGTATACGTACGGGAGGGACGATAGCCAGGTGAGATTGTCTGGAACGCAGTCAGTCAACCAGCGGAAGGCGCCGGTGGCGAGGTCCCGAGCTCTTCGACGCTCCTGTCGTGAGTAAAGAACCCGTCTCCGTCGATGGGGAAGGATACCAGGCGTGCGGAAGGCTCCACGCCATACCCACCCCACAAAAACATCTCCTGCAGAGCATCTTCGCGTCGCTGGCGCGGGGGTCTTTGTCATACTCGGCAGTTACGCCCACTTTGGGGTAGGAACCGGCGAACCTCGGAACGTTCAGCCTTACGTCGACCCGGCCGCTCTGTCCGACCGTGAAGCTCCCTGCGCTTACTCGTTCATCACCCTCGACGAGCCACAGCTCGTAGTACTGCTCGCTCTTGCATGCTGGCAGCCCCCACGCTTCGAGGCGCATCTCCATGTTCTCGCCGGTGCCCCGGATGCTCACCTGGCCGCCAGCATCGGGGGCGCGGCCGGTGGGGCTCAGGGTCGCCGCGGCCCCGGCCCCGAACAGATCAGGGGTGATGAACACCCCGAGCACCGCGAGCACGCAGAAGGCCGCGGCGACCGCGGCCACCCAGATCGGGAGGCGTCGGCCGGCCTCCCGCCGCGGTATCCTTGCCATGACCCTGGCCTCGAGATCCTCCGGTGGCGCCTCGGTGCTGTACGCGAGGTCAGCGAGGCGTTCGTGGGCCAGCCGCAGTTCTTGAGCCTCCTGCCTGCAACTCACGCATCCTTGCAGATGAACCTCGACCTCCCGCTCCTCGTACGGTTCGAGGTTGCCCATCACGTAGGGGCCGAGGAGGTTCCTTGTGTCAGGGTGTTCACTCATCGGTGGACCACCGATCCTCGTCGAACCTCATAGTCTCGCGCAGGGCGCGCAGCGCCGCCGTGGTGCGGCTCTTTACAGTACCCAGGGGCGTAGCGGTGCGGTCGGAGATCTCGCGCTGCGAGAGGCCGTGGAAGTAAGCGAGGACGAGCACCTCCCTGTGAACCGGCGTGAGCCGCGAGAGCGCGGCGGCCACGTCGAAGTTCTGCGAGAGCGCGCCAGAAGGGTCCGTCTCTCCTGGTTCGAAGAGCGGTTCGCCGTCGACAGTCCTGACACGCGCCTTGCGGCGCCGGATCAGGTCCGTCGCCCGGTTGCGGGTGATGCGGTACACCCACGTGGCGAAGCTAGCCCGCGCGGGGTCGAAGCCAGCCGCGTTCTTCCACACCGAAGTAAAGACGTCCTGAACCAGTTCCTCAGCCGTCCCCCTGTCTCCCAGGTAACGCATCCCCGTCCCGTAGACCAGCCCGGCGTAGCGATCGTAGAGTCCAGCGAGGGCGCGTTCGTCCCCGGATGCCACCCTTCGCACAAGAACTTCGTCTTCTACACGATCCATCCAGAGCCTTCCCCGACCGCCGGCGAGAACGGACACTCCAGTCTCACGCCACACAGAGCAGATGATATCCCATCCGTGCCGGTGATCCGGCGCGAGACATCCGGCGCTCCCCGATACCAACCTTCCCATACAGAGATTTATACGACCGGCCGGGCTTACCGGATTAGCGTCTTCGCAATGGGGATTGCGGTTAAAATAGGGCTGCTTACGAGAAGGGAGGTATGCCCAGGTGGCATCAGACACGGCCGAGACGAAGCTCAGGGACGTCGCCCAAAGGCCTGCGCGCGGGTCGCTAGGGAACTTCCTCGGCGATCTGAGGGACCTTCTCCGCTACGAGACGCTAAAGGCGACCATAAAGGAGTTTATGCGCGACGATGCCCTCGGTCTCGGAGCACAGCTCGCCTTCTACCTGATCCTTGCTATCTTTCCTTTCATACTGTTCTGCGTTGCTATCCTCGACGCCTTCTCGAGCGCAAGCCCGCAGTTCGCCGCTGAGCTCTTCGACTACCTCAGACGGCTCCTGCCGGCGCAGGTCTTCGACCTGATCCGGACCTACACCGAGAACACACTCCGTAATGAGGACACGGCGCCAGGCCTCTTATCCGTCGGCATCCTCGGGACGGTCTGGGCCGCCTCGGGAGCCTTTGCGGCCCTCATGAACGCCCTCAACCGTGCCTACGACGTGCAGGAGACGCGTCCGTTCTGGAAGGTCAGGGGCATCGCTATCCTCATGATGCTGGGCCTCTCGGCGCTCATACTGATAGGAGTACTGCTCCTGGTCGCAGGCCCCTCCATCGGAAGGACGCTCGCCGAGGTACTTACTCTGGGCGACGAGTTCATGTTCGTCTGGAACATAGTGCGCTGGCCCGCGGCGCTGCTGTTCATGATCACGACGGTAGCCCTCCTCTTCTATTACGCCCCTGACGCCAACCAGCCGTTCCGCTGGATCACACCCGGCGGCGTCGTCGGCATCCTGCTCTGGGTGCTCGCCAGTGTGGCCTTCAACCTGTATCTGAGTAGCGACTTCAATACCTACAACAAGATCTACGGCTCGATAGGCACCGTCATCATCCTGCTCCTCTACCTCTACATCTCCTCCCTGACGATCCTCTTCGGCGCCACCCTCAACGCCACGCTCGTCAGGATAAAAGAGGAGGTCTCAGGCGAGCAGATCCTTGACGCCGAGCCGGCTCACGACAAGCCCGACGTTACCGACGAAGAGACCAGAGTCTAAGACGGCTAGGAGAAGGGTCAGGGGCCGGCGCACGAAGACGCAACATGTCTTTGATATACTGCTGTGATCCGGAGGAGTGGCCGAGTGGTTGAAGGCGGCACCCTGCTAAGGTGTTATACCTCTCAACGGGGTATCGAGGGTTCGAATCCCTCCTCCTCCGCGAAGGGGAGGAAGTGGGCCGGGTTCGCTCCCTTGGCGTTGGTAATCTCGGTATGCTGCCCGCTACGTTCGTTCACAGAACGTTGCGCGCCAGGCTAGAGATTGGCAGAGGTCGCGAGGGTTGCACCATTGGGACGTAATCGACGACTGTGCTTCATCCTTCGTTATCCAGGGTGGGAGAGCGCTCGTCCTCGAGGTATCTGTCCGTGCCCTCCTCTTTCACGACGAACCCGAGCCGCGACCACTTCTCCGCCAATTCGGAAAATCCCCAACCAGATGGCACCCAATCCACCTGCCTCTGGCCACGAAAGACCTCGACTGGACGCTGACCCGGCCACCAGTCTGAGCCATCCTCTTCGTCGCAGGCTCGAAAGTCGGCTTGCCAGGGCACTGCCATCCCCGCTGTCAACGCACCGGCAGCAAGGTGCAGCGAGATCCGTAAAGGCTGGTTCTGATCGTAGGTGGATAGCTCACGCATGAGTTGACCGGCCTCTATACCTGGATAGAAGCCGCCACCCGCGCAGGATTCCAGCGCGGCGCGGTCCAGGGCGGCAGGTTGATCCTGAATAGAGACATCATCGAGCGCCGATGGTTTCGGTGGGTGGCCAGCCCAATCAGCCTCGAACTCCCCACTGGCCCACTTCTCCATCAGCTTGTACTGCACCTCCGTGAGAGTTACCGAAGTATCGCCTCCCGGCAGACGAGGCATGTCTCCCTGGTTCCCTCCCAGTTCCAGGGGTCTTTGCAGACGCATGAATACTGTGTTGCGCCGTCTGAACGCGGGAGAATTCGATGATTTGTCGTTGCTGGATAGCAGTTGCATCTGAGAATCCGTCAGGAAGTGACCACGTCTACCCGGCCCGTGACCACGAGTGGCCGAATCGCTAACCCAGTGCAAATTCGGAGGCCGACTGAGGATGGGGTAGATGTCCGAAGCAAACGAGAGGGTCCGACCATCCTCCTGGACTGCCAGCAAGGGATGGAGCTTGGTAGCTATGTTGTAGACGACGTCATATAGAGTAACCACGTTCTCGATAGGCGGAGCGAAATCGGGTGGGGCGACGATCACCCGGGCTGGTTCGGCTTCAACGGTCTCGGCGCCGCCATTCAACTGGATCGTCGCCCGGACTGGACCATCCGAGACGTCGTCGCACCAGCCGTCGTTGTTGGCGAAATTTGTAAGACCTCTGCCCGAAGGAGATCGTGACTTGCCGAAGCCGCCTAGGACGATCAGCCGTCCGGCGCCGTCTGTGAGAAGGTCTCCAATCGGCACATCGACGTTCATGAATCTTCCCTGGAGCCGTTTCATGTCTTGTCCGGCTCCGCTGATCTTCTGCGGGCCAGCGTCGATAATCAGCGTGCTCTCATCTTCCCCCTCATTACGCCGGCCCGGGGCTCTAACTCTAAAATTGGGTGCTGCTGCTTTGCGGTTTGCCAGGTAGCGAGCTACTGTGCTCTCGAGCAGAGTAGCATAACGTACCGACGGGGCTAGGGTATCCTGGCTTCAGTGGGGTGTTCCGGCCTTTGACTGAGGGGAGAGAGATGGACGAGAGCTACGTTCGAAACGAGTTGTTCGCCCAGGCGATGGAGGTGGGTGAGTTCGAAGTCTTTCCCACGCCAGCGGAGCTAGACGAGGATCTGGACAATGCCTTCCTGATATCCACCGGGATTCTCTTCGGGGATCCTAAGATGTTTATCGTCCGGGTTGAGGAGTTTCACTACAGCGGAGAGGAGGGGGACAAAGAGACAGACAAGATACGCGAAGAACAGGAGCGGCACATAAAGCGGGTGCTTTCTGAGCAAAACATCGTGCTTAGCGAAGCCGCCTGGAACACAGTCTTCTCCTACGCCGTGTTGGATGTTCATCCCTCTAGGACGAGCGGGCGGCTTTCAGAGGATGAGGTGCGCTCGGTAGAGGAGGCGTTCGACACACTAGGATTACATCCTTAGACCCTAGATGTGTTGCATCATTGGCTGATGTAAAAAGAGGGCCGTCCAGCCTACCCCCGACCAAGGGAGCTCCGGATGGCCCACGAGCACCATACCCGACGCTTCGACCGAACGGCAGAGGCGATCATCACCCTTTTCTGCCTCATTGACGAGTCCCTCTCCTACGAGCTAACCGCCTTCCAGGTCAACCGTCGCCTCGGAAGATCGCAAGGGGTGAACAAGCGGAAACACTAAACACAGCATCAAAAGATCAGTCCTTTAGGGGTTGTGTTCCGCCCGCACTATCGCTATGCACAAATAATGTGCGCTTTGTGGACTGAGAAATAGAGGAGGTTACGATTATCAGACGCATCATCTTGTTGATGACGCTTGCGGGGCTGGTTGTGGTGAATAGAGGAGCGGCAGGCCCCGAAGGAAGCCCCTGTCAGCGAAGCTACGAAGGCCCCACCCTCAGCCCGTATACACAGAGATAGGCACACACGCTCCTAGACGCATCTACGGGAGGTACGGAATCCGCCGGGCCTAGTGATCGCCGGTGACATCCTCGCCGCCTGAGTGGCTACAAGGGTCTTCCTCCGGGTTCACCTCACACGGTGATGACGACTTTTCCTTTGGTACGTCCTTCTCCAAGATACCGGAGCGCTTCAGGAATCTCACTTAACGGATATCGTCTGTCAATGACAGGAACCACTTTGCCGGCTTCACAAAGCTCCGCTACACAAACCAGATCTTTTAGATTTGGTCGCACCGCCAGGATGCGCATTTTCTTGCCCGTGGTTCCTCTAATCCATGCTCCCAGGAGCAAGACCTGAAAAATTGTGGTTACAGAACCTCCGGTAAGGAAATAACTTCCACGGGATCTTAGCGCCCGCTTGTAGGCGAATACCGAACGATGCGCCACAATATCGAGTATCAGATCATATTGTTTTCCATTCTTGGTGAAGTCTTCCTGGGTGTAATCAATGACATGGTCTGCGCCAAGCGAGCGCATAAAGTCCAGCTTGCCAGTGTTATCCACCCCAGTCACCTCAGCCCCGTATAGTTTCGCAAGCTGCACCGCAAATGCACCGGCACCCCCGCCGGCGCCAGTAATCAGAACCTTTTGCCCCGGCTGGATCTTTCCTTTGTCGCGAGTCCCCTGCAGGGCGATCACTGCCGCTTGCGGGATAGCCGCTGCTTCCTCGAACGTCATACTGGCTGGTTTTGGCGCCAAGGCACTTTCACGAGCACATACGTACTCGGCAAAACCACCCAGGCGCGGCAAGATGTCTCCGAAGACTTCATCCCCTGGTCGAAATCGCCTGATGTGTCTGCCAGCCATTTCAACTCGCCCGGCTATGTCCGATCCGAGTATGTGGTGACGTGGTTTTAGAAGTCCCCCTAGGCGGGCATACAATGGCTTACCACTCAGTCCTTCCCAGTCAGATCTATTTACGGATACCGCCTGAACCTTGATCAATACTTCATCGTCCTTAGGGGTAGGTTTTGCTACCTCTTTGAGCTGAAGTACCTTCGGTGAACCGTATTTTGTGTATACAATCGCTTTCATAAGTATTCCTCCATAACAGTCTGTGCCACCTGCTCAACGCTGATTCGTGTTCGATCTGTAGGGGGTGCATCTCTTGTACTCCTTTCCCCACGCTCCTATGGAGAGCTGTTGCACCCAACTCACCAACATCGCGAGGAGCGATGCAACATCCAAATGGATGATCTTTGAAACCTTCGTAGCGAGTTTCCGAGAAGCCTAGGGCAAGGAGCCAGCGAACACGGTCCTATGGAGGGTCACGAAGCGGCGGGACGCTTGCCGAAAGCGCCTCCTGCTGAAGGCTGAGAGCCGCCGACCGGAGGGAGCCGGCGGGCTGAAATGCTGAGAGCCAATAAAAGGAGGGCCGGATCTCTCCGGCCCTCAGCTAGCCTCGTGAAGGGGGATGGACAGCCCTCAAACGTCTCCATGAGAGACTCAGGGGTTTTTACTGTGCATCCCCCTTCATGGGCCCTTGCTATACGCGCGAACCTACATCATGCCGCGCAACTCGGCGACCATATCCAGTCCCTGCTGCTTGCACAGGTCCTTGGGGCGCATGATCGCCTGCTCGTCCAGCAGGTTGCGGGTCCTGGCCTCCTTCTCGAGGTGACGCCATAGTCACGTGTCTGCTCACCTCCTTCCCGTCGCGGATTCGACGGAGCTTGTAACATTTGATCCGCCTTCGCTGACTCCAGGGTAATGGCGCGCCATCCCCTTGTCAAGAAGAA
>JAJNDJ010000052.1 GCA_021156345.1 Rubrobacteraceae bacterium
GGCGGCGTGGAAGAGCGCATCCGCAACAATACTCCTTACAGGGTCACCCGCGCGACGATGGTCGTCGAGGGCCTGTGCCCTGCCTGCATCGACAGCTAGCCAGCAGGGTCTTTACCCCGAGCCTGCCAAGAGTTACCCTTTCGACCAACGTGGAGTTGCGGGTAACACAGGAGAAGCGATCATGAGCGAGGATCCCAGGGATAAGGCGGCCGCGCTCGCTGAGGGCATGGAGGCAGCCGGCGCCCTGATCGAGAACCTGGAGCAGGAGGTGGCCGACCTCAGGAGCGACCTGGACCAGGCGGCTGTGGCGCTGAAAGCCGCGCAGGAGGAGGTCTCCTCCCGGGCCGGCGCGCTTGAGGAGAAAGAGCGGGCCCGCGCCGAGGCCGAAAGCGAGGTCGAAGATCTCAGGGCGGAGATCTCCGCCCTCAAGCAGCAGCACTCGGACGAGCAGCTCCTCATCAGCAACGAGCACATAAAGGAGCTCGCAGAGGTTCGCCGCAGGCTCGAAGAACAACGACAAACCGACGTGGATGCGGCCTCCTCCGGGTCTCGCCTCGACACCATCAAGGAAGAGTTCAGGCGTGAACGCGAGGCCCTGGAGGCTCGGTACAGGGAGGAGATCGGAGCCCTGAAAAACGCCTCCGAGCATTGGGAGGAGCAGCTAAGGACATCTTACCAGGAACAGGAGGCGCGCCACGCGGCCGAACTCGAGTCGGCCCGCAGCGCGGCTGCGGAAAGAGAGGATGCCCTGGAGCGTTCCCTCAGTGAAGACTTCGAAAGGAGGCTGGCCGAGGAGCGGGGCACTTACGACGATCGTCAGACGGCGGCCGTGCAGGCCCTGAGGAGCGCGGCGGCAGAGAGGGAGTTGGAACTCCAGAACGTCGTAGAGACGCAGCAAGGTGAGATAGCGTCGCTTCGCGACGAGCTCGAAGCGACACGCCGCAGCTCGGAGGAACGGCGCAAAGAGGATCTGCGGCGGGTAAAGGCGCTCGCCGAGGGACGTGAGAACGACCTGAGGAAGACCTATGCCACCAGGCTCGCCGAGGCGAAAGACTCGGCAGAAAAGAGGGTTGCGGCCATCCAGGCCCAGAGAGAGGCTGATAACAGGGCGCTCAGGGCGCGCCACGAGGAGAAGACCGCGCACCTCAGGCGCGAGCACGAGGAGCGGCTGGCGGCCGAAGACGAGCGCAGGAGGGCGGAGACGTGGGCACTCGAGGAGCGATTGGGGGAAGCCGCAGTCCAGCGTGAGAGCGAAATGCGCGCCTACACGGCCCGCATAAAGCAGCTGGAGGCAATCAGGCTGTCCCAGAAATCCTCTTCACAGGAGGATCTGGAGCGGGCGGTAGAGCGTTTCGGGGCGGAGATCTCCGATTTCGAGAACCGCGTCACCGAACTGGAAGGGGCCCTGGAGGAGTCCGAGGCCCGCAGGAACGAATTGGAGACCGTAATCGACGAGATCCGCGCCAGCGGTGAGGATTCGTCCGGGATCACAGCCGGGCCCGACGATGTCGCAGACGAAGAACCGAAAGTGGCCCTGGAGGATGTCGAGGCGCAGAACATACTGCCCGAGAAGAAGATCGAAGACCTTGAGGCGAGGCTCTCTGAGGCCAGAGAAGAGAGCCGGCGCAACGCCGAAGAGTTACAAAGAGCCCTGGAAAGCCTCGAGCGGCTCTCCGACCCGGCACGCCGGCTCAGGGAGGGCATAGCACTGTTCAACGAGAGCGAGCACGCGAGGACGGTAGCATCCATCTCGAAGGCCTTCGGCCTACCCAGGGTTCACGCGGCACTGGAGGACACGGCTCCAGGGAGACCAACGCTCACGTTCCTCTGGGGCGACATGGCCTGGCGGCGCTACGTCTCCGACCCCACAGAAGGGGTCGAAGAACCCAGGGTCTACCTCACGGGTACGGGTGAAGATCCGGACGAAGTCAAGGCGTCGAGCCGGCAGCCCAACGCCAGGATGGACTCCAGAGGGCGTTTGATGATCGGCGTCCAGGCCCGTTGAAGCCGGATGAGGAAGTGTTGACTCTACCTCACACCGCCCTGTCAGCATCTCGGCCAGCCTTCTCCCGAAAGCCGAAGTGCTCACTAGCTAACGGCGGCGGCGTGCTACTTTCTGGTTTTGGGCATAGAGCGCCTCCCCGCGGATGGCCCCGACGTAGGAGGCCGCACCAGATACGACGAGGAAGATGGCCGCGAGACCTGCGGCCCAGGCACCATCGACGCCTGGCAGGAATCCTTTGCCCAGGACCAGGTTGAGCACCAAGGAAAGAACGAAGGCTAAGGGGACGACAAGGACCCCGTGCAGACGATGCCTGGAAGGCGCCTTGTAGCTGGCGGCCATCCCCCCGAAGTAGAACGAGAAGGCGGCGGCGAAAACGAGCAAGACGAGTGGGAGGGAGGCTGGCCCTGCGCGTTCGAGACCGAAGAAACGCGTGAGAACCGGCGCGAAAATCCCCTGCACCACGAGTAGACCGAGCACGAGCGCCAGCAGCAACCCGATCCCAACGGCCATGATGCTTTTCATGAGATTTATTCTAGCAGTCCCCCAGCGTACCAGGGTGGTCGGGTTCACGTTGACAGCCTGTCCGTTTCGCTTGTAGGTTGCATTGTTGCGTAGTACGCTCTTGCTTCGTGAGAAAAGGCAAGCTGACCCGCAGAGACTTCCTCAAGATGACCGGAGCCGGGATGGCCGGGGCGACGTTGCTCGGTGCCGCAGGCTGCGACCTTACAGAGCGCATCCGCAACATCACCATAGATCCCCCTGGCGTAAAAGAGGGCACCAACGTGGTGCTGATCATCATCGACAGTTTGAGGAAGGACCACATCGGCGCCTACGGTAACGATAAGATCCGGACCCCCAGCCTCGACGCCCTCGCCAAAGACAGCCTGCTCTTTACCAGGGCATACCCTGAGTCCATACCGACGATCTGCGCGAGGAGGGCCATTCACACGGGCCTCAGGACCTGGCCCTTCAGAGACTGGGTACCGCCCAAGGGAGAGGACATAATCCTGCAGGGCTGGGAACCTATACCCAACTACCAGACAACGCTCGCCGAGATGATGCAGGCGGCGGGGTACGGGACCTACTTCGTGACTGACAACATGCACCAGTTCAAGCCCTCTTACAATATTCATCGTGGCTTCGACGTCTTCGACTTCTTCCGCGGCCAGACCACAGACAATTACAAACCCGCGTGGACGTACCCCAAGGACAAGGTCGCCCATGCCCTCCTCAAAGGCAACGTCCCTGCCATGAGGGGCCAGATGCGCCAGTACTTCGCCAACGTGAAGGAGCGTAAGACAGAGGCAGACTGGTTCTCCCCGATGGTCTTCTCACAGGCCGCGGACTACCTCGATGTCTTGAGCAAGGGTGGGCCTTTCTTCCTTACGGTTGACAGCTACGATCCGCACGAGCCATGGGACCCGCCCGAGAGGTACGTCAAGATGTACGACGACGAGCCTTACAACCTCAAGGAGCCTTTCTCGGTGATCTACGGTCCGAGCAGCTACCTGCTGCCGAGGGAGCTAGAGAGGATGAAGGCCCGCTACTCGGCGGAGGTCACGATGATGGACCGCTGGCTCGGCCGTTTCCTCGACAAGATGGAAGAGCTGAACCTCTTCGAAAACACCCTCCTCATACTCCTCTCCGACCACGGTGTGGCCCACGGCGAGCACGGCTACACTGGTAAGCCAGACAACGTGCTCTGGCCCGAGGTTACCGACATTCCGTTCTACATAAGGTACCCCGAAGGCAAGGCGGCGGGCCAGACGAGCGACTACTACGCCTCTACCCACGACGTGGCCCCGACGATCCTGGGCTCCCTCGGAATCGAGCCGCAGCAGGAGCTGGACGGCCAGGACCTCTCCTTCGTGGTCGGAGGCAGGGAACCCGAGGCGAGGCCCCACTTCTCGATCGGCTACAACGACCACGTCTGGGCGCGCGACGACCGCTACGTCATGTTCAGCACCAACCAGGGCGCCGACGCCAAACTCTACGACTTGCAGAAAGACCCCGGTATGCACAACGACATAGCGGGGATCGAGCCCAATATGGTCAAGCGGATGTTCGAAGACTACATACTAAGGGACGCCGGCGGACCTCTCCCCACCTACGACTACGGCACCGCCGCAGGATAGGGCGCTCCAGCATAGTACCCCCTGCTCAAAGCACGTTTGATTGCTCCCCGAGTGCCCGCTTCGCCCGCTCCACCGCGGGCGGGATCACCTCACCTATGCCCGTCCACACCCGCAGCGTCGCCGCCCTGTCGTAGGGGGTCTTGCCCCGGTTGACCAGGACCACTCGAGCTCCGGATCTGAGAGCCAGGCCCACGAGAGATGCAGCCGGCTGCACCATGAGCGAGGAGCCGAGGACGAGCATCAGGTCGCAGCGGCGGGCATGGTGGTCGGCCAGCATCAACTCTCTCTCCGGCAAGGAGTCCCCGAAGTTCACCACCGAGGAGATGAGGCGTCCGCCGCAGTTAGCGCACTCCGGCTGGCCGGACACCGGCTTCTGGGTACGGTAGCCCGGGCCCCACCGCCCCGTGTCCCACCCTACCTCCTGCCTGGTGAAGGCCCGGTCGCAGCCAAGGCAACGCATGAGCTGCCCGTTGCCGTGTAATTCCGCCAAGAACTCGGGGCTGATTCCGGAGCGGCGGTGGAGATTATCAGTGTTCTGCGTTACGAGGAACCGGAGCTTGCCGAGCCGCTGCAACTCAAAGAGTGACAGGTGGGAGGCATTGGGCGCTACCTCACCAGGTGGAACCCGCCACCTCGGTGCCGGCAGGCCAGCGTCGCGCCGCGTCCACACCCCCTCAGGGCCGCGAAAGTCGGGGATGCCCGAGTCTGTGCTGATACCGGCGCCCGTGAAGGCCACCATGTGCTCCGACCCGCCGATCCACCGGGCGATCTTCCCGACGTGCCGCTGGAGGCGTCGCTCGCCTGTCACAGTATCCTCCGCATAGCACCTGGATTACTCCTCGCAGGAGCCGTCGGCCTTGGCACGCTACACCTCCCGCAAGCCGGCGGGTTTCATCCTGCCCTCCTCATCAGCTTACTCACCTTGACGCGGTTGATCTTCGACCACTGATCCAACCGTAGCACAGAGCGACGTCGAGGACTCGGGTAGGGAGACCGTCTCCCTACCCGAGCCTTTCCCGGCGATCTCGAGCCACAGTCCATCCAAGGTCGTGTGGTGTTCTTCGAGCCACGCCTCGCGGGCAGCGAATGGGATCATAGGCAGGTCGCACTTCCTGGTGGTCATGGCTTCTCCTCTTCGACTGGTAGTGCCGCTCTCCCGAGAAGAACAACGAAAGTTTCAATCCTTCAAACTATGTACTGTGTGATTCTACAGACGGTCGGCATAATTCCCGGCTAGTGGCCGACCTCCCTGTACAAAAGGGCTCCGAAGGATGCCGGTTGCGTTTCACGTATATCACCTTATGCTACGGCCATACGATCGGGAACGACAGGCGAAGGAGATCCATGAGGAAAGTAGTCGCGGTGGAGCTGGTGTCTCTGGACGGCGTGATGGAGTCGCCGGAAGAATGGGCTTTCTCCTACGCAAACGACGAGATGGAGGAGGCTAACGCGGCCGGGATGGCCGCGTCGGACGCGTTATTGATGGGGCGAGTCACGTACGAGCAGATGGTCGCCTACTGGCCCAACCAACCGGGCGGCACGCCGATGGTCGACTACATAAACAGCGTGCCCAAGTACGTCGCCTCCACGACCCTGCAAGAGCCCCTCGAGTGGAACAACTCGACCCTGATCAAGGAGAACGTCGCGGGGGAAATTATCGAGCTGACGCAGCAGCCGGGAGATGACATCACGATCCTCGGAAGCGGCACCCTCGTCAGGTCGCTGCTGCGAGATGACCTCCTCGACGAGCTGAGGCTCATGGTCCATCCCGTCGTGTTGGGCAGCGGGAAGCGCCTGTTCGAGGAAGGGAGCGATCAGAAGAGGCTGGAACTCATCGACTCGAAGACATTCGGCACGGGCGTCCTCTACCTCGCCTATGGGCCGCTACAGAGCTGAAGCCATATCTATCGAGTCAGGACGGTATGCGAATTACCTGTCGCGAGGGAGCGATCCGAAGTACCACCCGTTCACTTTGGATTCGCGTTTGGTAGGGCTTGCCTCGGTACTTTTGGGACAATTCGTCGATGTGGTCTCTCGCCTCCTGACCCTTCACCTTCTCTACGACTTCCCCGCGCACTTCGACGAAGCGATAGGGGTCCTCCTTGTCCCAGATCGTGACGGTCACCCTCGGGTCGCGTTCGACGTTGCGAGTAGCAAAGTAGTGAGCGCCGCAAAGTTCTGCCCACGGCCCAGTTCGAGAACCATCGGATGAAACTCCCGGCCGTTGATCTTGTCCGACATGGGCTCCTCTCCTCGCGCGTGTTCGTCGCGCTTATTTATGATACGTCCCCCCTAACTCTGGGGAGAGCCTCGCTGCGATTAAGGTCCTGCCAGATCCTCGCGCGCCTCGTCCTGAGCACCCTCCTGCCCATCTTCTTGCTCGGGGGTCTCCTCGGCCTCGAGCTCGGTGTAGAGCACGGTGAGTATGATCCCTACGAGACCCACCAGCCCCACCCAGCGCGGCAGGCGGATCCCCAACACACGATCGAGGGAGTACCTGTCGGGCTCGCGGATCATGAGCGCTGTCGAGATGGCGATGTTGAGGACGGGAAGCTCTGCGCCGCCCTCGGTCACCCAGATGGGCTTACCCCAGTGGGCCTTCCTCGTTGCCATGGCCATGGACCCTATGACACCGAGCGGACCCAGCGGATTGAACATCCCCAGTGCCGTGAGCACACCGCCAGCGAACTCCGAGAGTCCAGCCAAGTAGGCCCAGGGGCGTCCCGGGCGCATACCGAGCATCTCCATGAAGCCGCTGGTACCCTCCAATCCTGGCCCTCCGAAGGACCCGAAGAGCTTCTGGGCCCCGTGACCCGCCATAAGGGAGCCCTGCACCACGCGCACGATCATTGGCGCCGCTTCGTTGATCTTCGAGGTGTTCATCCTCACTCCTTCAGTGGACAGCTCGGGCCTTACCACCCTCGTCCGCCAGAGACGAGGGCCCTCTCCTATGCTCTTTACCCGGGACCATCCGGTTTACACTCCTGCCCTAATGCGCCCGCTTGCGAGGAAGGCGCCGGCCTGTCGAAAGAGTCGGCATTGAGGAGCCGGAGATAATGTACGAATTGGCCACCCGAGTACATCCGGCAGGCCATGAACGACCTGGTGCGGCCCGGTCGACCACGGCGTCAGGTGCGTGGAAGTCCCTGGTACGGACTCTAAGGGAGGAACAAGTTCGGCTCACCGTCTGAAGAGCGTTGTGAAATGAGCCCTTCTCGACACGCGAGAAGGCAGGGACGGGTCGTTACCGCCTTCTGATGGGTCTGCGCAAGAGAATCACAGCATCAGCTCCCAGGTCTGGCCTACCAGATCGCGCCCGAAGCTATGGTGCGGCTGCTCGTGGACGAGCCGGAAGCCCATCGCTTCGTAGATGCGGCGGGCGGAGTGCAGCACGTCATTCGTCCACAAGGTGATCTTGCGGTAGCCGGCCTGTCGGGCGAAGCGGATGCATTCTTCCACCAGGCGGCTGCCGATGCCAAGCCCGCGTGCTTTCGGCTCGACGAGGAGAAGTCGCAGCTTGGCGATTTCCTCCGACTCCCTGACGAGGAACACACAGCCGACGATCTCGCCATCTCTCTCGGCGATCCAACAACGCTCCAGTCTCGGGTCGTATTGTCGGATGAACTTCGCCACGATCTCCGCCACGAGCGCCTCGAACCGCTCATCCCAGCCGTACTCTGAGGCGTAGAGGACGCCATGGCGGTGGACGACCCAGCCCATGTCGCCGGGCCAGTGGGACCTGAGAAGGTAAGGGATAACCGGCTCGGGCCGAACACTGAGAAGGCCCTCGATAGTTCGCATCGCTCCGACCAGGCGTTCTTGCCCTGCGATAGACATGCCGCCAAGCATCGCGCCTATGTCGTTGCGCGAGCGCGCGTCGAGCGGGGCGAAGGCCTCCCGACCTCGCGCGCTAAGCCGCAGGAGCCTGCGCCGGCCGTCGGCTTCGGAGAGTCTCTTGTGGATCAGTCCGTGCTTCTCGAAGCCGCGTAAAAGACGGCTCAGGTAGCCCGCATCCAATCCAAGCTCCTCGCCGAGTTCACTCGCCGTAGTCTCCTCGCGGTGAGCAAGCTCGTAGAGGACGCGTACCTCGGTCAGGGAGAATGGACTCTCCAGGTACCCTTCTCCCAATACGCCGATCTGCCGGGTCCAGAACCGGTTGAAGCGCCTTACGACTCCCACGCGTCTATCGAAATCCTCGCCGGACATCGAAATAACGGGTAGGAGAGGCGCCGGCCGGGGTTCGACTTCCCGCCGCTCCACCCCGTTCGGCGGCCCCAGACCAGACGAGAGATGATCTAGAACCCTTGAAGTCCTCCACGTAAGGAAACGTGACTTCCTACCCAAGGTTCCCGGCCTTACCGCCTGGCTAATGTCGCCTTGATTTTCACGTTCCGACCAGATTTCACTACTCTCAGTGAAGATCATGAGTATAATTATCGGGTAATGATGATCGCTATCTCAGGCGGAGAGTAGGTGTGGGGAAATGATAAGGATCTCGGTCCAGGTGATCAGTGGCACGGCGCGTTTCAGGGTGGCAGTTCAGGCTGAGAGCATCGAGCGGGCCGTGGAGAGCGTAGGGAGGCAATACCCTGGCAAAGTGTGCGAGGTTACGTTTCCCATAGATCCCGAGACCTTCTTCGTCGAGGACTCCGTTGCCACGGTCAGGCAGCTAGCAGCATAGAGCGGGCCTTAGGGAAGGGATCTCGATGCACGCAGGTATGATGACATTACCGGCGGTGGATACGAACCATTTGCGGAGTATCTCCGAACTTCCTACGGAACTAGCCCTTCAGCAAGCCGCTCCCTTCTTGGTCGGTCTTGTGAGGGACCCCACTTTTTTCGAAGGTGGGATTCGCCCTCTCTTGGAAGAGGCAAGAGGTGCAGAAGGGGACTGGTACGTGGCACATAGCTATGGAGGCAAGGACCATACCTACTCCTTGCAGGTTTTTGTCTGGCCTCCGAGCACAGAGACAAAGATCCACGACCATTCCTCCTGGGGCGTTTACTGCTGTGCTGTGGGCTCCATCCTCGAAGAGCGCTACGAGCGTCTGGATGACGGCTCCAGGCTGGATCACGCCCGCCTGAAAAAGTACCGGCAACGCATGTGGAGCAAGGAAGACGGAGCCTCTAGCGTCCTGCCCCACAACGGAGGTATTCACCGGGTAGGGAACCCTGGCGACAACGTGGGGATCTCGGTGCATCTGTACGGTCCTCGGCTAGGGGAGCTGGACGGTCGGGACTACGATCTCTCATGCGACTACGTCTGTGACCGGCGCGAAGACTAGACAGGCTGAGTGACCGTCTCTACACGCACTTCACCTCTTCGACGAACGTCTGCCCGAGAATCGCCTGGCCGGGTGCCCTCTGCATCTTCCCCTCCAGGCTCTTGTCCGAGCACATGGCTGCCCGCATCAGGGTAAGGCTTAAACGCTTGGTGTGAGTTATCCATCGAGGGTTTGAACGGAAGGTGCCCACAGACTAAAGTCGGCTTGCTCACCGATCCCCAAGGGAAAGGAACCGACTCCTCATGGTCGATGTGGACACCTTCCTCACCACACTCTACGTTATCGCAGACGACTTTTGCCACTCTCAACCACCAAGAAGCCGACCCGGTCCCGATGCCTCCCTCTGCGAAAGCGAGGTCATAACCCTGGCCATCTTCGCGCGTTGGAGCCGTTTCAACAGCGAGAGGGACTTCTATCGCTACGCCATAGGCCACCTAACAGACGCCTTCCCGACCCTGCCCGAGCGTTCCCAGTTCAACCGCCTGTTGCGCTCCTGCACGGAGCTCATCGAGGGTTTCTCCTTGCATCTGGGGAGCCTTCTCACGGACGCCCGCGAGT
>JAJNDJ010000307.1 GCA_021156345.1 Rubrobacteraceae bacterium
GATGGCCATCACGTCGCCGGCGTCGCGCAGGTTGTTGACGTCGCGTCCCGTGCCCGGGACGGCGAGGATGTGGTGGTGGATCATGAGTATCCTCGGCCCACGATCCCAGCCCCGGAACTCGGAGTCGAGCCAGCTGTAGTGCTCGCGCCCGACCTCTCCCTCGTCGAGATCCGGCTTGGTCGAGTCGAGCGCGACGACTTTTGCCTCTCCCTCGGGGACGGGGATCTGGGCCGACCTCTCCCTTATGCCGAAGAACTCCTCGAAGTGCCTGTAGCCGACGTTCTTGGCGTCGTGGTTACCCATCGCGTAGATTACGTTCGGACACTCCAGACGGTCGAAATACTCTCTTGCCTCCTCGAACTCCCACCGATATCCCTCCATCGTAAGGTCCCCCACGATGGCTACCAGGTCCGGCTGCAGAGCGTTGCTCTCCTCGATGGTAGCCTTCAGGAGATCCTGTCGAAACAGACCCGAACCCACGTGGACATCGGACATCTGTACTATCCGCATTTGTCACTCCCTTCTGAAATCTGACCCTCCGAAAGGCCTTCCATCGTCTCCAGGAACGCCTTCGCCTGCCTGAGCTGCTNNNGACATCTGTACTATCCGCATTTGTCACTCCCTTCTGAAATCTGACCCTCCGAAAGGCCTTCCATCGTCTCCAGGAACGCCTTCGCCTGCCTGAGCTGCTTATCGACGGAACCGGGGGCCGTGGAGCCGGCGGAGACCTTGTCTTGCACGCTCCCGTGCGGCGTAAGCAGCCGTTCAGGCACCTCAGATAGCGCGGGATGCGCCGCTGCAAGCTCGTCTTGCGGAACGTCCTCAAGCGATACTCCCAGTTTCTCGCACCTCCGCACGAGCCTCCCTACGGCGTGATGGGCATCTCTGAAAGGAATACCCTTCGCCGCGAGGAAGTCCGCCAGCTCCGTGGCGAGGGCGAAACCCCCTGCCGCCTCGGCCATCCGTCCACCGTCGAAGCGCGCTGTCTGCAACATCTCGGGCAAGACGGCGAGCATGGCGAGCACAGAGTCGACCGCGTCGAAGAGAGGTTCTTTATCCTCCTGGAGGTCTTTCGAGTAGCCGAGCGGGAGGCCCTTGAGGGTGATCAGGACCCCATTCAAGTCCCCGATGAGGCGGCCTGTCTTGCCGCGCATGAGTTCGTAGGCATCGGGGTTCTTCTTCTGCGGCATGATGGATGAGCCCGAAGAGTAAGCGTCGTCGATGGTGGCGAACCCGAACTCGGCGCTGGTCCACAGTACCCATTCCTCCCCTAGCCTGCTCAGATGCACCCCGAGTACGGCGCAGGCGTAGAGGAGGTCAAGGACGAAGTCCCGCTCCGAGACCGCATCGAGCGAGTTGGTGAACGCGTCAAGCGAGTTGGTGAACGGCATCATCCCGAGCTCTGCGGCCGTGAACGACGGGTCCACCGGGTGCGGCGTGCCCGCGAGCGCCGCCGCGCCCAGCGGCGAGACGTTCGCCGCCTCCGCGGCCGCCTCGAACCTTCGGAGGTCCCGGCGTAAGGCCTCGAAGTGGGCGAGTAGGTGATGGGAGAGCAGGATCGGCTGCGCGCGCTGAAGATGGGTGTAGCCGGGTAGAACGAGGTCCGCGTTCGTCTCGGCCACCCCGACGAGCGCCCGCATCGCGGTGAGCACGCCCGACCTTATCTGTTCTGCCGCGTCCCTTGCGAAGAGGTGCAGGTCGAGGGCGACCTGATCGTTGCGGCTGCGGCCCGTATGCAGCTTGAGCGCCACATCGCCCACGAGCTCCTTCAGCCTGCGCTCTACCGCGGTGTGCACGTCCTCGTCCGAGAGAACCCACGCGAACTCCCCCGACTCTACCTCCCGTAGCACCGCTTCGAGCCCACTTACCAGCGTCGCTGACTCTCTATCCGAGATCATCCCTTGCGTGCCCAGCATCTTGGCGTGGGCGACGGATCCACGTATGTCGTGAGGAGCGAGACGGATGTCGAAGGGGATGGAGGCGTTGAGGCCCTCGAAGGCCTCTGCAGGCGAGGCTCCGAACCTTCCTCCCCACAACCGCCCAGATAGGTGCTCGCCTCCATCGCTCATGAAACTAGAGTTTAGCGGAGCGTAGCGCGCCGCACCCGGATGTATGGTCGATGGCAGTTCATCCGCCGTACGGACCTCGGGTCAAGCTGTCCCGAAAAGCACGAGAAATGCTTTCACCGCCAGCTCCGCGCTCCTCGACCTGCGCGTACCGAGCGTCAAGCTCTCGTGTCGCAAACCGTCCAGCGCCTGGTCGTAGAGCGCCTGGATCTCGGCTTCTCTCTAACCTCCGGCTCGCTCCTTGTCTTCCGACCGGCTCTTCCTCTGGAAGAGCCTTACGGCGCCCTTTATGGTAGAGAGCCCGAGCGTGGCATGCCTAGTGCGGCTGCCTATAAGCTCTCTACCCAAGGAGTCGATGAACTCTTCGTAGTCCATCTCCAGGACCTCTTCCATGCTGAGGCCCTCGCCCAGGATGCGCTCGACCACCATGGAGGTTGCCCCCATGCTTATGGTGTCACCCTGACCCGTCCAAGAGAGCCCCTCTATCCTGCCGTCGTCGCCTCCCTTGAGGTAGACGACCACCGACCCCCCGCACTCGGGGCTGCCGCCTGGTGCGGCAACGTCGGCGTCCTTTTGTACGCTTTCCTCGTTATTGTGGCGAGGATTCCTGGCGTGCTCGACCAGGAGCGCGGCGCCGTTCTTTTTGCGATCCGGCTCCTTGCTCTTCGCCACCAAACCTCTATCTCTCTATGGGAGCCCGCACTAGGTTACCCCACTCGGTCCAGGAGCCGTCGTAGTTACGCACGTCCTCATAACCGAGGAGGTACGTCAAGACGAA
>JAJNDJ010000308.1 GCA_021156345.1 Rubrobacteraceae bacterium
TCCGAGATCGTCGAGGAGTTCGCAGGAAGGGATCTCGGCGGGTGATGGCGGCCGGACATCGTCCCGTGATGCTGGAGAGAGCGGTGGCCGCCCTGCGGCTGGCTCCCGAAGACTCCGTCGTAGACGCCACCTTCGGCGGTGGCGGCCACTCCAGGCTCATACTCGTTGGTCTTGGGCCGGGTGGTAGCCTCGTCGGCATCGACCGCGACCCCGAGGCGGCAGTGCGAGCCTCTGATCTGTTGGAAGACCCGCGCTTCGAGTTCGTCTCGGATGCCTACGACCAGGCTTTGTGGGCGATGGTCGAGAGAGGTGGAAGTGCCGATGCCATCCTGTTCGACCTCGGCCTCTCCAGCTTCCAGGTCGACGAGCCTGGACGCGGGTTCTCATATGTCAACGAGGGACCACTGGACATGCGGATGGACCCACGGTCGGGTACGACGGCCGCGGACTTCCTGAACACCGTCGAGGTCGGGGAGCTGTCGAGGGTGCTCTCGGAGTATGGGGACGTGCCGCGCCCTGAGGCAAGGCGTGTGGCGCGGGAGGTCGTTCGGCGGAGGCCGCTCCTGGTTACGACGGATCTTTACGACGCTGTGCGTGCGGCCGTGGGCTGGAAGGAGAGGGGTGGTAACCCCGCAAAGAGGATCTTCCAGGCTGTGCGGGTCAGGGTAAACGACGAGTTGGGCAGCCTCAGCCGGGCCCTGGAGGCCTCAGAACGGCTACTCGCATCAGGTGGGAGGCTTGTGGTCATCACGTTCCATTCGGGGGAGGATCGCCTCGTAAAGCGATTCATCTCAGGGCGGGAGGGGCGGTGTGTCTGTCCGCCGGAGCTGCCGGTGTGCGTTTGTGGTGCAAAGCCCGTCTTCCGGCGAGGAGCAGTTCTGAGGCCTTCCGGACGTGAGGTTGAGGAGAACCCGCGCAGCGCATCGGCCAGGCTGCGGGCGGCGATAAGGACAGCCGAGCCTCCGGTGGATGCCGGCTGATGGCCGCCTCCCAGCGCAGGCACAAGGCTACGCTCCCTACCGAACCGGCGTGGCCCGTACAGAAGCGTGCCAAGGACCGCACGCAGGATCGCACCCTGAGGCGGAAGGCCGCGGGCCGGCGTCGCCGGTTTGCGATGCTGGTCGTGGTGCCCGTGCTGCTGATGCTGGGGAGCGTCTATCTGAACACGCTCGCCGCGGGGCTCGACGCCAGGGCCGCAGACCTTCACGTCAGGCTTGATAGGGTCAGAGAAGTAGGGGAGAGACTCGAGGTCAAACTCGCCGAACTGTCGGGTGCGGAGAGGATCCGGGCTCTCGCGGCGGAGAAACTTGGTATGCACGAGCCGAAGAGCACTACCTTGAAAGTCTATGGAGTAAGAGTGGAGGATGGGAAGAACGATGGGGCACCACAGGAAGGGGGAAGACCGGGCAGGGGCGGCCCGGCGGTGCGAAGCGCGGCGCCACCAGGGCGCGTCGCCCTTCGTCGATCGGCCCCGAAGCCAGGACTGCCGTGGGCCACAGGAGGCTGTGGATGGTGGCGGCGGTGTTCGCGGTGACGGGATTTCTCCTCGGCGGGAGGGCCGTGCACATAAGCCTCACAGATGACGAGAATTACAGGGCCTTCGCCGACGAGCAGGCCGGTGGAACGACCCAGGTCGCCGCGCCGACCCGCGGCAGTATAGTGAGTGCCGACGGAAGGGAACTCGCGACCAGCCTCGAGGTAGCGCGTGTGATAGCAACCCCTTACCAGATCGAAGACCCAAGGGCGACGGCAAGGGAGCTGCACGCCGTGCTCAGCAAAGAAACGGACACCACCGAGCAGGAGATAAAGGCCTCTCTCCTTAGGCGTGGTGCGGACGGCCAGCTCAGTGGGTACAGCGTCATCGCCACAGGCGTCGAGCCGGAGACAGCGGCTAAGGCGCAGGCTCTTGGTATAGAGGGCATCACGACCGCCCCCGATACCATGAGGGTCTATCCGGACGGGTCCCTCGCCAGCCAGCTCCTCGGACACCAGGGAGACTACGGCGAGCCCTTCGGCGGGGTCGAGGCCAGTTACGACGACACCTTGAAGCGTGGCAGGGACGTTGATTTGACGGTGGACTCCGCGGTGCAGCAGGAGTTGCAAAATGCCCTGGCGAAGGCTGTCGAGAAGAGCAAGGCCAAGAGCGCCGTCGGCGTGGTCATGCGCGTCGACGACGGGTCGATTTTGGCGCTGGCCAACACACCGGCCTACGACAACAACGACTTCGGCGACACTCCCCCAGAGTACCAGCGAGATCGGGTCCTTACCGATCCGTACGAGCCAGGCTCGACCTTCAAGGCTTTCACCGTAGCGTCTGCGCTCGAGGACGGCGCGGTCACGCCTGAGGATAAGTTCGTGGTCCCGGATCACATGACAGTAGCGGACCACGTTATCAACGATTCCCAGCCGCATGAGACCAAGATCTTGACCCCGGCTGGAGTGCTCGAGCACTCCAGCAACGTAGGAGCGACGAAGATCGCCCAAGAGCTCGGCGGGAGAAAACTCTACGACTACATGCTCGCCTTCGGCTTCGGCAAGCCCACAGGCGTAGACCTGTGGGGTGAGGACTTGGGGCTCGTCCCTGCCTACAAGGACTGGAGTGGGATCTCGATTGGCAACATCCCGTTCGGACAGGGCTTTACCGTTACGCCTCTGCAGCTGGTCTCAGGCTACGCCACGCTGGTCAACGGTGGACGAAGAGTTACGCCACACGTCACAGAACAGGAGACCTCCCAGGGACAAGGCCCCAGGGTGATAAGCAAGAAGACCTCGGCTATAGTACGCGGGATGTTGCAGGGCGTCGTCGACGACGGGTCGGGCCACTTCGCCCAGATCTCCGGTTACAGCGTGGCCGGCAAGACGGGGACCTCTCAGATAGTGGACCC
>JAJNDJ010000309.1 GCA_021156345.1 Rubrobacteraceae bacterium
AGGCGAAGATACGGGCGTGCTCGAGGAAGCGTCCTACCAGCGAGACTACGCGGATGTTCTCGCTCACGGCTTCCACGCCGGGCCTGAGGCAGCAGATGCCCCGTACGATCAGGTCTATCTTCACCCCGGCCTGGGAGGCTTCGTAGAGGAGCTCGATTATCTGGGGATCCGTGAGCGAGTTGGTCTTGCACGTGATGCTGGCGCTCTCGCCGACTTTAGCCTTATCGGTCTGCTCCTCGATAAGGCGCACGATGCTCTCCCGCATGGTCAAGGGGGCGACGAGTAGCTCCTGGTACTCCTCCTGCTCGGAATAGCCGGTCAGGTAGTTGAAGAGGTCCGAGCCGTCCTCGACGAGCTTCTGATCATCGGTGAAGTACGAGAAATCCGTGTAGATGCGGGCTGTCCCGGGATTGTAGTTTCCTGTACCAAGGTGGACGTAGCGTCTCAGGCCTGAGCCCTCGCGCCTGACGACCAGGCTGATCTTGGCGTGCGTCTTGAGGCCGACGATACCGTAGGCGACGTGGACGCCCCTGGCCTCGAGCTGGCGCGCCCAGGTGATGTTCGGCTCTTCATCGAAGCGCGCCTTCAGCTCGACCAGAACGGCGACCTGTGTCTGCTCGTCGCGCGCCTCGGAGAGCGTCTCGACTATAGGGGAGTTCGAGCCGACACGGTAGAGGGTCTGCTTTATGGCGAGCACCTCGGGGTCGTTGGCCGCCGCCCTCACGAATTCGACTACGGGTGCGAACGAATCGTAGGGATGATAAAGCAGGATGTCGCCGTTCCTGATGGCCTGGGTGATAGACCGCGCGCTCCGAATCTCCGAAGGAACTCTTGGTGTTATCGGGGGATAGAGCAGATCGGAGCGCTCGATGTGCGTGAGCTCCTCAACATCAGCGAGCCCTATCGGGTGGGGAGAGGCGAAGACCGAGTTCTCGTCGAGCTTGAGGTGGCGAACAAGCCAGTCCCTCAGGTCATCGGGCATCTCGTCCGAGACCACGAGCCTGACGCTCTGGCCGAACCAGCGGCCCTCCAGCTCGTCCTCTATGGCTTGCAGGAGGTCTGCCGCCTCGTCCTCCTCGATCACGAAGTCCGCGTTGCGGGTTACCTGGAAGACGTAGCTCGCAACGATGTCCTTGCCGGGGAAGAGCTCATCAAGGTTCGCCGAAATGACCTCCTCGACCCTGACAAAGCGCATTTCGGGCCTTTCGCCGGGACCGCGGTCCACGTCGGCGAGCCGCATGAAGCGGTCTATGGTGGTCGGCACCTTTACGCGGGCCATCACCCGCCTCCGCTCGGCGGCGCGGACCTTGTCGTGGGGCACCATGCGTATGCCCTGTTCTTCCAGGGCGGGAAATAGCCCTTTGTTCAGTATCCTGCGCCGCTCTTCGAAGAACTCCTCCGTATGGTCGTGTATCCGGGAGAGCTGCTCCTCTGGAGTCATCCCGTCTGGAACGGGGTTCGGGAGATCCGAAGCGACCTGCTGTTGCAACCCTGCGACCCGGATCATGAAGAACTCGTCGAGGTTGGTCTCTGAGATGGCGACGAACCGCACCCTCTCCAGCAGCGGGTGCCGCTCGTCGCGGGCCTGTTCGAGGACCCTGTTGTTGAACCCCAGCCAAGAGAGCTCCCTGTTTATGTACAATGAAGGGTCGGAAAGGCTCGGCCTGCGTGCTACATCAGTCATATCTCTCTCCCCTCCCTGCCTCCTGCATACGCCACGATCAGATCCCTCCTTGCCAAAGCCATCGGCACCCCTGATGGGTCGTGAAATCTCATGTCGCCCATGATACCGTCCCACCAGCCCGGGTGATATATTCGAGCCTCCCAGAATGGTCATCGGTCACACCCGCACAGCGCACGCCGGCGTCAGAACCGGAGGAAGTTATGTCGAAGAGAGGCAAGAAGGCGAAGAAGAAGCAGGCGCGAAAGGGCGGCGCGCTAGCGACGCTCACAAAGCCGGCCGCGAAGGTCAGGGAGTACGACGCCCACGTGCTGGTCTGCAAGGGCGGCGACTGTAAAAAGCGCGGATCCAAAGCCGTTCGCGGGGTACTCAAGGATGAGTTGCGTGCGGAGGGCATGAACAGAGACGTACGCGTGGACTACGTGGATTGCCTCGGCCTCTGTAAACACGGCCCGAACCTCGTCGTCTACCCAGGGGGTACCTGGTACCTCGGCGTCGCAGAGCAAGACGTACCCGAGGTGGTAAGGAGGCACCTCAAGGACGGCGAACCCGTCGAACATCTCGCCGCCGACCTGAGACCCCGTAGAAGGGCCAGATAGATGCTACCCCACGGCTGTCAACTCGGCCTGTACGATCAGGCGCTGCGCGTAGTCGGGGAGGGTGCACGTCTGCAGGGTGATGACGCTCTTGCCTGGTACGGGTCGTGTGACGTAGGAGTCGTCCGGGTTGATGATGGTGCTCTTGAATACGCTGTAAGTGTACCTGGTACCGTTGGCGTCGGTCAGGATGATCTTGTCGCCGTCCTCCAGCGTGTTCAGATCCCAGAACACGAGATAACTCCTGGTGCCTGGGAAGCCCAGGCGATGGCCAGCGATATAGACGTTGGCCCCCGTCTGCCAGGGGTAGCCCGTGCTATTGAGGTGTAGCGTCCCGTCGTGGAGCGCACCCTTGTCATTCACGGCGCCCGTGTAGACGGGCACGCGGTCGACGCGCCGCATCTCGGGGACGGTCAGGGTCATGGTCGAGTTGCTTGGGGGCTGCTGCGCCAAGAGGGCCGTGAGCCCGCTCCTTCTCGTCCTGTAGGTCCTCACGTCGATCTACTTCCTCTCCGTAGATTCAGTTCTCTCCGCCGTGTAGGTATACACGGCAAAAGTAACATCTAGGTTACAAAATGGGCCCTGCCGGTGTCAATCGAGCACAGGGCCCTGGTAGGAACTTACTTCTTGCCCTTCAGTTCGCCCTGCACTATAAGGCGGTGCGAGTAGTCGGGGAGCGTACAAGTCTGCAGGCTGACGATGTTCTTGCCCCTTGTCGGCCGCATCATGCTGACGGTGTCGGGTGAGATCACACGCTTCTCGAATACCTCGTAGGTGTAACGCGTTCCGTCGGCGTCCGTGAGGAAGATCTCATCCCCCTTCCTTAGCTTGTCGAGGTCCCAGAACACGAGGTTGCTTCTGGTGCCAGGATAACCAACCCTGTGGCCCGCGATGTAGACGTTGGCCACATTGTGCCACGGAAAGCCCGTACCCCTCACGTGGACGACACCGTCGTGGAGAGCCTTCTCGTACCCGCTCTCGGAGGCCCTGTGAACCCCTTACCGTCTCGACGACCCTCTCCGGGATACTCCTGTGGAACTTCCTTTCGAGCTCCTCGGAGATCCTGCCGCGTACACGGTCCGGACTCTCGGCCGAAGCCGGAGTGCCTCCAGCCAGCAGAGAATATCCGAGGAGGCCGAGACCGGCGAACAGGAATGCGGTGGCCACGAGCGCGGCCAGCCTTCTCTGGTACGCGGTACTCTGTTTCTTCATCCTCCTCGACCTCCTTTCTCGATTAGATACTATGGTCGATAGTGAAACGTTAAGCCCCGTATGTGACATTTCGATTACAAAACGGGATTTTGTTGGTAACGGTTGGCCTTCGAGAGCGCAGATCCTGCTCCGACGCTATAATCTGGCGCGTGAAAGTTGGAATACCGCGGGAGGTGGCCGAGGGCGAGCGCAGGGTCGGGCTCGTGCCCGAGACCGTAGGCAGACTCGTCAAGGACGGTTTCGAGGTCCTCGTCGAGTCTGGCGCGGGCCGCGACTACAACCTCGACGGTGCTTACGAGGAGGCGGGAGCGAGCATCGCCGAAGGCCCTGAGAAGGTGTACGGCGAGGCCGACATAGTAGTCAAGGTACAGAGCCCGGCGGAGGACGAGATCGGGCTCTTGCGCGAGGGGCAGGTCCTGATCTGTTTCCTCAACGGACCTCAGGAGCCTGAGCTCGTAGAGAAGCTCGCCGAAGCGGGTGTGACGGTCTTCTCTAACGAGGCTGTCCCTCGCACCAGCGCGGCGCAGTCGATGGACGC
>JAJNDJ010000053.1 GCA_021156345.1 Rubrobacteraceae bacterium
GGGGTGGCGACACTAACGCTAATCTTGGCGATCTTCATGCTCATCGGGGGCGTGGGAGCGGTCATTCAGGCATTCAGGATGCGTAGGGAAGCGGCGTCAGCGCAGCAGGGCCGGCGGGTGCGCTAGGGAAAGCGACTTCGGAGAACTCCGTCAACGCGAAGTTCGCAGAATCCCCAAAAGGCGAAGTTCGCAGAATTCCTATTCCACGCACTTCGGTGAATAAGGGCAAGAGAAAGGGCCAGAGCGCGTGACCCCGGCCCTTGTGCTGCTCTAAGTGCTTCTACCCGTTAGGCTTCCCCCTGGGAGATCCAGTCCTAGGAGTTTCGGCGAAATCCAGCCGATTCTCATAGTATCGTAGTTGTAGAAGTCGTCTACATCGAGCATCTGCCTTGGCGTGAGGGGATCTGATAGGAGTGCGTTCATCGCGTCGTCGATGCGGTGGCCGCGAAGCCTATCGGAGGCGGTTTGATCCGGTACGTAGGTGGAGCCATTGTCCTGCAACCAGGCTGCCCAGATACGGTCCTCGTCGCAGTGGTTGAGGTAAAAGACCGGGTCGTTTGGTGAGGAGGAGGGGAGCATATCGCCGCCGACCCACACGTGGACGCGGTTGTGCAAACCTGGGGCGGTATTCGCAGGTACCCACCCCTCTACCTGGTTGCGGAAACCTGACGAGGTGGTGTTCCACGGTGGCATATCGTAGGTGTCCAGGTTCAGTGCCGTGGCGACCTGATTCTTGCGCGGCAGCGTGGGAGCGCTCTGCCCGAAGGCTCTGCGAAGCCCCCGATCGGTTGCGCGAAGCCGCCCGTTCACATCGGCGTCCACGCGTACGCGCCAACCGTTGGAGTCGGCTGCGTTGAAGGCGAAAGGCCCGGACGCGATCGGGTTGCCCTGCCCCCCCATGCACTCCTCTCCCCACACCGGGGACGCCGCCTGCTGGTCGGGGCTTCGCTCACCGTCTGCTGCCCAATCCCAGTATGGCAGACCAAAATCGTCATCCTCTAGCACGCGCTGGAGCTGCAGCTCCAAGAGGAGGAGCATGAACCGATGCCACGGGAGGAACACGGGACCACGATGGGCGGCATTCCGGTCCTGCTGCGTAGGGGGAGTGAAGGTGAACATCGCCAGATGGTGCCAGGCGACGAACAGGTCATAGGTGCTCACCTGGCGGGAGGGGCCAGCGATTCCGAAGTCGGATGTGGTCGGACCGAGAAACTCCTGCTTGAGAAGCTTGACTCCCCGGATGTAGTTCTGCCGGGCAGTAGAGTCACCGAGGATGTTGCGCCGCACCGCCGCCACCTCAGGACCCCTCTCCGTGCTCGTGTCCGCCTGGCCCGGTTTGGAAATCCTCAGGGAACGTATCAATCAATTGCTTCACAAGGTCGACCGCTGAGGCGAAACTGAGGTTAGGTACGGCGTGGTAATGCACCTGGCCGTCGTTGGTGACGCCCATATGCCCTTCTACGGTGACCCCGTCCACCTCGATGTGGTAGCTGGTACGGACCACGATGTGGTGCCCTTTGTAGGTGTCTTCGCGGACACTTTCCATGGCCTCGCCATGGGGATGTTGGGTTTGTTGCAGCGCGGGCGCGTTTTCGCGAACGTGCTGCGCGAGGGATTCGGGATCCGAAGCCCAGGCAAGTTCATCTCGCTTCATCATGACCTCCATAACTGGTCGTGGTCTCTATTCGAAATTCGATGCGCCATCAGCGATCCGCCGATAGTTGGCTCCCTTCGTTAGTCCTGTCCACCTTTTTAGCTACTTTTTTGCCAACAGATACACATCGTAGACTCTTGCGATGAATCGGCAATGAATCGTGGGCAAACGTTTGGTGAGCCGGGAGCCAACTTCGTAGAACTGCAACGCCAGAAGCGTAATATGGCGCTGCCTACGGTGCGTATGCCCAAGGAGCAAAGAACTTCGTAGAACTCCGTAAATCGGAAGTCCAACTTCCGAGAATGCCCATTCTAGGCACTTCGGTGAATAGAGACGGAGCGAGCATTCGCTGCTTGATTCATTACTAATTCATCGTCATCTACTACGTTGGCGATAGGCGCAATTGACGGAGAAAGGTGCAATAGTTGGGTGAGCATAGTGCGTACGAACTTGCTTTGGCGGAGACAGCGAAACAATGAAGCAGGCATTAGTTTAGTCAAGGGGTTGGAATCATGCTGCTACTTGTACTCGTTTTCCTAATGGTAACCGTACCGCAGGGCATCGCGGTCCCAGCCCCGAGTAACCCGATTCTCACCGGCGGAATAGTAGGGGCGATAGTCGCCTTTGTTGGGGTACTCGTTACTCAATATTTCACAGGAAAGAGACACAGCGAAGCCTTGCTACATGCACGTGAGCTAGAAGCAGCGCGTGCGCAAGATGCGGCGCTACAGAGGTACTTTGAGCAGTTGGGGAAGTTACTAGCTGATGCTGAGCGCCCATTTCGCCGCTCCACGCTAGGCGACGACTTAAGCACAGTAGCGCGAGCACAAACCTTGTCTATTTTGCAGAGTATCGACGACCCAGATCGCAAACGCACTTTGCTGCACTTCTTGTATGAGTCAGGACTGCTCTATAGGAATAGGCCCGTTATTGACCTCCCTAGGGCCGACCTGAGTAGGGCCAATCTCTACGGGGCTAACTTGAGTGGGGCCAACCTGAGCAGAGCCGACTTGCGTGAGGCTGATCTGCGTAGGGCAACCCTGTACGGGGCCGACCTGATCTTGGCCGAACTACGCGGGGCAAAAGGCGTCACCCAGGAGCGACTAGAGCAGCAAGCAAAACGCTCGAAGGCGCCACCATGCCCAACGGCCTAACGTTCGAGGACCGGCTCAAAGACAAAGAAGCCAGTGGGAAGGAAGTGGAGAACGAATAGGCCCTGGTCCGGAGGGCCTCCCCAGGAGGGGCCATAATACAGCCGAAGGGTATTATCAAATCTTATGTACGCTAGGCTATGAACCTCCGACACTCTACATAAGAAACACTGCCGCATAGGACTGGGACTATGCCAACTTCGTAGAATTCGTCTTCTACGAACTCCGGTGAATAAGGGCAAGGCGAAGGGCCGCGCACAGCACCAACCCTATCGCCAGGGTAAGGAGCCCGTTCCTCAAGGGGTGCGGGCCTACCCGGTCGTAGGATACTTCCGCCTTCTCCAACACGGTGGCCGCTAAGGTGTTGCTTCTTTCGGAGATGTACTCGGAGGAAACTTTGCCGACCGTGTTGGCGATCTGTGTAGCTCTGTACGTGTCGGTGTCTGCGTAGGTGAGGACTATAAGATGCGTGTTCTCGACCTGCTCGACGGTCAGGCTGTCTAGGAGCTAGGCCGGGGTCATCTCTAATTCCAAGCGTTGGATGGTCTCTTCGGCTACGGGGTGGCTACCTATGGCTTGTGCCGTCTCCAGGATAGCCGGTTGCATACGATACTCGCGGCTCCCTCCCAAGTTCGTCTGCTGATCGCCTTGCTTTTGATCCGCCCACACCTGGGCGGACGCCTCGTAGATCGGCGCTTGCTGGAGACTTACCGAGGTCACGCCGAAAGCGATGAGCACCACCGCCACCAGCACCATCTTCATGCTCCTCCTCTCCTCAAGTTCCACACACTCGGGTGAATAGGGGTGTCAGTCCCCGCCGCCCCGAAGACCAGGGACGGGCCTGCTCTCGGGGTTATAGAAGACACAAGGCCCCACACGACGTTCTTCGAAGCGCCCGCCCAGGATGTGTGGGGTGGCTTCCACCTCAGTCCTTCCCCTTTCGCACACCAACGCGGTGGGCAGGTCTACAAAGGCCACCACCACCATCGCCGCATACGTTAGGATGACGCATCCCCCCACGGCGAGTAGTATCCTCTTCAAGGTCCACTCGAAGTCGTTCTTGAAGCCGAGCCACACCATCACCGAGACCGTACCGACCAGCAAAGCTAGCGCCACGTTTGTGCTCACCATCTGCCCCACCCCCACCACGGCAAAGTATCCCGAGAGCAACAACACCTCAAGGGCTAGCACCGCTACTGCCCACAGCAACGTCTTCATGCTCACGTCAGTCCCCGCCCGAATTGGCCTCATGCCAGTAGAAGACATAGCCGGCGAACTGGCGCTCCTTGATGTACCCGCCGATCCTATTCGACTCCATCTGCACATCGACCGCACCGCCGCGCCGTTCGCACACCGCCGCCATCGGGAAGGTGAGACATTCGTGGCAGACGGACTTCACGGCCATGTACACGAACAGCGCCACCAAGACCACGCTGACCGATCCTGCCACCATCGCCAGCAACGTCCTCATGCTCCCCCTTTCCACAGACTGAGCAGAAGCTTAGCGTCCCTGGCCAGCATCTCACAGACGCACAGTAGGCGCGAGGCCCCGCCCCTCTTGTATACGGCCCGCCCTGCGGTGACGTTCACAAAGAAGCCCCGCCCGCATCGTCTTATGTACACGCGCCGCGCTAGGGCGCTAGGTCAAACATAAGAAAAGGACCGCTGGCCTGGCTGCCTACAGCGGCGATCCTGGCTCTATCGGAGGCGGGGCTATTCGGGTTTTCTCGGTTGGGTTTTCAGCGCAGTCCCAGGGCGGCAGGGGTCGCCAGCACGACGCCGCCCAGGAAGCCAATGACTGCCAGGGTCATGAAGAGGTTGTCGTATGACAATATCTTCGGACTGATGCCCCGCGTCCCCGTACGGATCATGCTGAGGAACGCGCCGACTAGGGAAATGATGAGGAAGCCCGCAGGCACAGAGGATAGTGGAAGCTCGCGATCGACGGCGAGGAAGATCAAGAGCGCCGCTGTGTCCAACGTCGTGATCTGCTTGGCGATCTCGAAATAGTAGCCCCTTTCCGGCTCCTGCCCGTCCATCAGCTACCTACCGAACATCCTACGCACGCCCCTGGGACGGCCACTTGCCGAGGTCCTTTCGCGCTGCCTTCCAAAAGCGGCCGGGCGCCCCGGGCTCTCTATCACGCACACTCGCTGCGGCTTCGGTCACCTCTACCGGCGCTATGAGGGACAAGACGTTGAAGCTCCTCTGGAATTGCAGTTCCGCTTTCTGGAGCTCTTCGAAGGCAGCCAGGGGTTGGCTTGTCGAGGGTTGTTGGCGTGTCCTGACCTCTTCGAACGAATGCCAGCTCGCTAAAAACTCCGTGTAGGCCTGACGACGTTCGGCATAGTCTCGATGCTCATCCTCACGCCTCCATTGCTGGGTCTGTGTCCAATAGCTGCCGCCGAAGCCCACAAGGCCAGCCGCTATCGCGATCAGGCCACCGGCTAAGGTCTCCCACACACTAGCCTCCAAACATCCTGCGCCACCAGGGCCTCTGTGCGCCCTCCTGCGCCTGCCCCGCATCGGACCGGCGGCGGTCTCCTCTACGTCGCCCGTCCACTCCCGTAGGGTGCCAGCATCGTGCTCCACACCCTCCGTCAATCTTTGCACCTGGTGGTGCTGCGTGGTCGCCTGATCCTCCCCTGCAGCGAGGCGGGGCTCTGCCCCCTCCGAGGCCTCCGCGGCCGTCTCCGGGGTGCCTGGGGCCTCTAGTTCCGGCACCCTGGCGGCTAGGGCGGCGTTGGCCTGCGTGAGCTGGGCGATGATGGTGTCGGCCCGCCGGCGGGACTCCCTCTCCTCCCCGACCTGGCGCTCCAGATAGGCGATGCGGTCCCTCAGCTCACCGACGAGTTCATCCCGGTCTGTCTCGGACCGTCCCTGAGACTGGTCCCGGACTGTCTCAGACCTGTCCAGATAGACCCAGGTGATGCCCCTCGCGTCCTTCTCGGAGCGGAGCTTTCCGCGTTGGATGCGCTTCTTGACCGATCCCTGCTCGATGCCGAGCAGGACCGCGGCTTCCTCCACCGAAACACGGATCGTCTGAGACTCGTCCATGGACCGTGCTCCCTTCGGTCCCAATACGTCGGTGACAGACTACAGGAGTGCGTCGACGAGCGGCAGGGGGCTTTCCAGGCGAACGAGGTGAGCTCCTACGCCCCTCGAAGCGCAGCGCTAATATGTGTACACCCCCTGACTGTACAGGACATCCTCGTCGCTAGGTGCCATCTACAGCTGTAGAAGACACGTACTCTTAGACCAGCCTCTCGGCTTCCTCCCTGGGCACGCTCATGGCGGTACTGAGGATGTCTAGGGCCTGCTCGTAGTGGAGGCCACTGCGCCACGCCGGCGACGGTCGCGGCGCCCGCCTCCACTCCTCCAAGAGATCCTCGGGGCGAGGCCCCCATTCGGCGTACTAGTTTCATACCAGTCTCGTACTACCGAGACTTCGAGCGGGTATCGAATCTGGATCGGGAGCCGTCCGGGTACGCCCCTCAACCGGGTCCTTCACCAAGAAAAGCAGCATCGCACGGGCTCCGGCGTCACGT
>JAJNDJ010000054.1 GCA_021156345.1 Rubrobacteraceae bacterium
TCGCAACCCAGGTCCGATCTACGACTCCTCGATGAGAGATATCTTCGAGCTCATCCTGCATCGCATCCGCGACCTTGAGATCCAACGCGGGGAGTTTCCAAGGTAACATGGACGTTTCGGCAGGCGTAAAGACCAATGTAAAGACCACCAACGGCATGATCCGGCCAGACACCTTCAGGGTGATAGCGGGCCCATGTACGGTCGAGAGTTACGAGCAGTTCGTCGCCTCCGCGAAAGCCGTAAGGCAAGCCGGCTTCGACTACGTCCGCGGCGGTGCCTTCAAGCCCCGCACCTCCCCTTACTCCTTCCAGGGACTGGGCGAGGAGGGGCTCAAGATACTCTCCGAAGTCTCCGGGGACCTTGGCCTGAAGGTCGTCACGGAGGTAATGGATCCTTACGACATAGAGATGGTCATGGAGCACGCGGAGATATTGCAGATCGGCGCCCGCAACATGGCCAACTTCTCCTTGCTCAAGCGCGTCGGCGGGGCGATAGCCGGCACGGATCATGGCGTCGTCCTCAAGAGAGGGCTCTCGGCGACGGTCGAGGAGTGGCTGCTCGCGGCCGAGTACGTCACGGCGGCGGGTGGGGACAACGTAGTCTTGTGTGAACGTGGGATCCGCACTTTCGAGACGAGCACGCGTTTCACGCTGGACCTCTCTGCGGTGATCGTGGCCAAGAGGCTGACGGATCTGCCCGTAATCGTTGACCCCTCCCACGCCGCCGGACGGCGAGACCTGGTCGTGCCGCTCTCGAAAGCAGCAGTAGCGGCTGAGGCCGACGGCCTGATGGTGGAGAGCCACCACGAGCCGCGGGAGGCGTTGTGTGACGGGGAGCAGGCGCTCCCTGTCGAGGCCCTACTGGGTATGAAGGACGTGCTGCAACCCTTCGCCAGTGCCATGGGCAGGGAGGTTATCTAGTCTCGGGCATGAGTCCCGGAGGTTCTGTGGGCCGCCTCGGGGACAGGTTCGTTCTCGTGCGCCAGCTCGGCTCAGGCGGCAGATCCCGTGTCTTCCTGGGACGCGATGAGATACTCGACCGTCCCGTCGCCGTCAAGATCGTGGAACAGGATCCCCAAGACCCTGAGATCAGTCTGCGATTTCAGCGCGAGGGGAGGTCCGCCGCCAGGCTCTCCCACCCCAACATCGTCAGGGTCTTCGACGCGGGCGAAGACGAGCTTGATGGGCGCGGAGTCTCCTATATCGTCATGGAGTACGTCCCTGGCGGCGACTTCGAGGATCTGATCGACAGAAACGGACCTGTCCCCGAGACGATGCTCTTGCGGATTGGGGCCGACGTCGCCTCGGGACTCACCCACGCCCACGAGCGGGGCATTATCCACCGCGACATAAAGCCACGCAACATACTGCTCGATGAGCGAGGGAGTCCCAAACTTGCAGACTTCGGCATAGCACGGGCCCTCGACGAGACGTACCTCGGGACGCTGGCTTATTCCTCCCCAGAGCAACTGAGGGGTGAGAGGGTTACCCCCAAGAGTGACGTCTACTCGTTCGGTGCCACCCTCTACCACGCGGCGGTCGGGGAACAGCCCTTTTCGGGCAACTCCATAGAGGTCGCAAACCAGCACGTACTGAAGGTTCCCGCACCTCCCAGGGAGAGGGGAGCGCAGATCAGCGAGCGGCTCGAGACTCTGATCCTCGGTTGCCTCGCCAAGAAGCCTTCCGAGCGCCCCGATGCGGCCCGTCTCCACGACGAGTTGCTCCAGAACGGTGCGGCCGAGGCGAGCGCGGCGCTCGCCTCGCCGGTGGCCAGAGCCCGGGACGGCGGCCTCCCTGGTGCGGCAGTAACCTCGCGCTTGACAGGGGCGGCGAGGTCGACCGGGTCTTCTGGTGTCGGGGTCTTCGGACGAGGGAAGGCCCATCAGAGCCCTTCTTCGGGCCGACCCGAGGGTACGATAGACCTCCCGACACGCACCTTCAGGGCAGGCTCTCGGCAGAGGATGATGCTGGCCGTTCTCCTGGCCGCCCTACTCCTTTTGCTACTAACCCTTGCGGGCGCCTGGGCGCTGTTAGGCCAACAGGAGCTGGGTGGAGGGACCCCAGGCCAGGGCGCCGGCCGGAACGAACAAGCCGGTGGCGGACCCCAGAAGTCCGAAGAAGCGCCTGGGAAGGGGGCTGGTGAGGAGGTCCGGAATCCCTCGGGTGGCTCAGGGTCCTCGAACGGTGCCCAGGAAGAGAACCAGGCTCCGGCCCCGCCGCTCGTGAAGGCTGAGAGAGTCGTATACAACCTGTACTATCAGGAGTCTTTCAATAGGGTAGACGCCTCGTGGGCGTACCTTTCCGAGCGGCTGCAGAACGAGATAGGTTCTCCTGAGCGGTGGGCCGAGCGCGAAGACATCTACACGTTCACCTACATGGAGTTTACCTCGTTGCCTGTGGCCAGGACCGTTGGTGATACCGCCGAGGTCACGTTCGAGGTGAGGTTGGATCACACGTGGGGATCGGAGTCTCTCTCGGGGACATGGGTCTGCGTCAACGAGGGTGGGGAGTGGAAGCTGGACCGTCTGGAGAACGCGCAGCGCGTGCGAGTGTAGTCGACCTTGTACAGGATGTCTCGTCTGTTCGGCATCGCGCCGTCCTTACCCTATAATCACGCGCGTGATCAGGTTCGCAGACAGGTTCGTTTTGGAGAACGAACTGGGCTCGGGAGGCATGGCCCGCGTCTTCCTGGGACGAGATGAGGTACTGGACCGTCTCGTGGCCGTGAAGCTGCTCGACCCTGTTCACGGCGATACTGATATCGGCGACCGCTTCGAGCGCGAGGGACGCACCGCAGCCCGCCTCGCACACCCGAATATAGTGCAGATCTACGACGCAGGAGACGCCGAGTTCGACGGTAGGGAGACCTCCTACATCGTGATGGAGTATGTCCCTGGCGGAGACCTCAAGCGTTTCATTGACCGGAGGGGAAGGTTGACCGGCCAGGAGCTAGCCAGGTTCGGTGACGAGGTCTGTGCCGGTCTGGCCCACGCCCATGAGCACGGGGTGATCCACCGCGACATCAAGCCCCACAACATCTTGCTCGACGAGAACGGGCATGCCAAGGTAACCGACTTCGGCATAGCCCGCGCCCTCGACACTACGCAGGCGACGCGTACAGGCTTCTTTTTGGGGACGGCCCTGTACTCTTCGCCGGAACAACTTCAGGGACGGAAGGTGACACCAAAGAGCGACATCTACTCGCTCGGGACTACGCTGTATCAGGCAGCCGCGGGAGAACCGCCCTTCGCCGGCCAAACCCCGATAGAGATCGCAAGCCAGCACGTCTCCAAGATTCCGACACCGCCACGCGAGCGTCGCGCCGAAGTGAGCGAAACCATGGAGGCTTTGATCCTCAGCTGCCTCGCCAAGGATCCTGATGATCGCCCGACCGCCGAAGAGGTCCGTTCCCGGCTCGGCGCGGAGATCCGTAAGACCGCGGCGACGCAGGCGCAACCAGCCGCCTCGGTCGGAGCGGCACACGCTTCCGCTGCGCCCTTGCATCCTCCGACGGGCCGACCTGGTGGTGACGGCGACCGGCCGAAACAGAGGGGGGGACTCCTGGGTGCACTGGCGCTACTGGCCGTGCTCGTCGTGATTGGAGTCCTCGCCGCGCCAAACCTCCTCGGAGGGGGTGGAGACCAGAATGCTGGTTCCAACAACGCGCGGGGCGGGAACGCCGGACCCTCCGGTGGGGGTTCTGGTGGTGATCAGAGTCCGGACGGGGGTCAGCAGCAGAGCGTAGCGTCCTCTCCATCGCAGAACGGTTCAGAGCATGGTAGCCTCACGGCGCAGGCCGCCGAACAGACGATTCTGGAAGTCTACTCGACGGCGGCTGATGGAGAATACGATACCTCTTACGGCCTGCTATCCCAAAAATTCAAGGCGACCACAGTACCCACACAGCCCGAGTGGAGCGGCCAGTTTGATACCTTGGAGAGCATACGCTTCGTTCGAGGTCCTGACGCCAAGGTATCTGGCAACACAGCCACGGTAACCGGGGTTACCATAGCCGAGAGAGTCAGCCGGACCGAGCGTAACACCGTCACCTGGCGCCTGGTGAACGAAAGCGCAGAGTGGAAACTAGACGGCATCCCGTCTTTTCAGCGAGATGTCATCTCATGATAGTCGGGAAGGAAAGACACTGAAGACCGCACTCACAGCGCTCGTCTCCGCGATCATCGGCGGTCTCGTCACCGCTCTCTTTCTCGTCGTCGGGGTGTACGGCCTCGAAGACAGGTCGGGCAGCGTGACCATAAAGGAGGTTGCGCCGCCGCGCGAGTCGTCAGGGGGAACGATCGGGTCGCCTGCGGTTACCGACGGCTCCTCGGTGCACGAGGTGTACACGCGCGACGGCCGTGGCGTGGTCAGCGTTGACGTGGCTGCCACCTCTGATGCCGGGCCCGCTGGTGGGTCGGGGTTCGTGGTCGACGAGGCAGGGCATATAGTCACCAATCAGCACGTGGTAGAGGGGGCGGAAGAGATCTCCGTAAGGTTCGCCGACGGTGTGCGCAAGGAGGCTGAGGTCGTTGGGCAGGATCCTTCGACGGACGTCGCCCTTATACAGGTGGACGCGCCGAAGGAGGCGCTGAAGCCACTGACGCTCGGGGACTCGAACTCGGTTGGGGTTGGGGAGCCGGTCATCGCCATCGGCAACCCCTTGAACGTCGGGATCAGTGTGAGCACGGGGATCGTGAGCGGCCTTGGCCGTCCCATAAAGGCCCCGAACAACTACACCATAAACGACGCCGTCCAGACCGATGCGGCCATAAACCCAGGCAACTCGGGTGGGCCGCTGCTCGATTTGCGCGGCACGGTCATAGGGGTCAACGCCCAGATCGCTTCCGAGTCGGGAGGCTTCGAAGGGGTTGGGTTCGCCGTCCCGATCAACACCGTCAAGAGCGTGATAAGGCAGCTTATAACCGAAGGGAAAGTGGTGCACGGCTACATCGGGGTATCCATGTACCAGTTGGGTATCGACGAGCTCTCCGCCTACACCGGGCTCTCCGAAAGAGCGCTCGATGAACGGTACGGTCTACCCGACAATGGGGCGATAGTTAGCGAAGTAACCCCAGACGGTCCGGCAGAGAAGGCTGGCATCCGGGGCGGGGATGTGAAAGAGATCGAGGGCATACGCGTGCCTATGGGGGACGTTATAACCGGGATCGAGGGCGACACTGTCTCTTCCTCCGAGGACGTGATAGAAGTCGTCAACTCCGTGAAACCCGGCGAAAGGATCCTCATGACCGTCGTGACCCCCGGCGAGAAGGAGCGCCGCGTAGAAGTCACGGTCGGTACCAGACCGGAAGGAGTGTAGGGGTGCCGGACGACGGGCCCAAGCGCGAGGCCGCCAAAGCGGCGGTGGAACGTTACGTCGAGAGCGGTATGGTGGTAGGACTAGGGACTGGTTCGACGGCCACATTCGCGGTGCGCAGGATCGGGGAGCTCGTGGCTTCGGGGAAATTGAGGGACGTCAGGGGTGTACCGACTTCGGCGAAGACCACCGCCCTTGCGAACGAGCTTGGCATACCGCTTGCGACGCTCTCGGAGGCCCGTCCGCGCTTTACCATAGACGGGGCCGATGAGATCTCCCCCGAGCTTGCCCTAATCAAGGGGCGTGGAGGCGCGCTCCTAAGGGAGAAGATCGTAGCCTCATCGAGCGAGGAGGGCCTGATCGTGGTCGCCGACTCGAGCAAGCTGGTCGACCCTCTGGGCGCGGGTCCACTGCCCGTCGAGATCGACTCCTTTGGGTGGGAGATCACCCTCGAAGCCCTCGCCTGCCTGGGCTGCGAGCCGGAGCTGAGGATGGACTGGACGGATCCCGGACGGCCCTTCGTCACAGACGGCGGCCACTACACGGCTGACTGCACATTCGAGAAGATCGCTGACCCTGCATCACTCGCGATACAGATCAAACACATCCCAGGCGCCCTCGAGTGCGGCCTCTTCGTCGGCCTCGCCCGGGCCGCTGTCGTCGCCGGCGAGAATGGGACAGTGTTCATTGAGGCGAAGCCGTAGCGTGCTGACTAGCTGCTAGAGGCCCCGAATCCGGCGCGGACGCCGGCACGGACGGAGCGGTCCCTCTCGACGACGAGCTTGTAGATGTAATCGTACTCCACGTAGACGATGGCCTTGCCGTCCTGCATC
>JAJNDJ010000055.1 GCA_021156345.1 Rubrobacteraceae bacterium
CCGATCTCCGTGTCAATATCGTTTGGTATAGTGTTTATTGAAATGGCCGAGAAACGCAAGTACGAGATGAAGAAGCGGGCCGAGCGCCACCGTGAGACGCGGCGCCGGATCGTAGATGCCACGGTCGAGCTACACCTCACGCGGGGACCCGCCAACACCACCATAAGCGAGATAGCCCAGCGCGCGGGGGTAAACAGGCTGACGGTCTACAACCACTTCCCTGACATAACCGATCTTCTCAAGGCATGTTCGAGAAGCTGGACCGAGCGGCACCCGGCGCCGGATCCGACGCCCTGGGCACAGATAAGCGATCCCCAAGTGAGGTTGCGGACGGCACTGGCAGACCTGTACGGCTTCTACGCCAGCACCGAGCCGATGAGGGCGAACGTCCTACGCGATGCCCAGACGATGCCCGAGCTCGCCGCTCTGCTCGAGGGTTCGGTCGTGCCCTACCTCGAAGAGGTGCGCGACGTGCTCGCCGGGGGCTGGGAGGTTCGCGGCAAAGTGAGAAAGCGCCTACGTGCGACGCTCGCGCTGGCACTCGACTTCCACACCTGGCGCTCGCTGGAACGAGGAAGCGGCTTGAGTAGACGAGAAGCCGTGGAGACCATGCTCGAGGCGGTGCGCTCTTCTGCGTCACGCCCGGGCATCCCATAGCCGAGGGCAATACGAACTCTCCAGAATGGCTTATGTGCGAACCTCTGAGAACCCCCTATACAGAGACTGTATGAAAAGGTAGATTGGGAGTCTCGCTCGAGAATATGCTAGCTGACCTCGCGCAATCGTCCGGTCTCGACCTCGTAGATGAAGCCCCGCACGCTCTCCTTGTGTGAGATGAACGGGCTCGCCTGGATACGAGCAATCGACTGGCGCACATCCACTTCCAGATCGGAGAAGCTCTCCATGGAGAAATGAGGCTTCAGACCAACATCTTCATGGATCTGTGCTTTTAGCTCGTCGTCCGAGAAGGTTAGCATCCCACAGTCGGTGTGGTGGATGAGGATGATCTCACGCGTGCCAAGAAGACGCTGGGAGATGGTCAAAGAACGGATCTCATCGTCTGTTATGACCCCTCCCGCGTTGCGGATGACATGTGCATCACCCTCCTGTAGGCCCAAGATCTTGTGCACGTCCAGGCGGGCGTCCATGCAGGCGACCACCGCCACTGCCCTGGCAGGGGGCAGGGGCAGATCCCCCTTCTCGAAAGACTCGGCGTAGGCTGCGTTATTCTGAAGCAACTCCTCTGTTTCGCTCATCGCTGTTGCGGCTCCTTTCAGAAGCTCTCGAGTTCTATCTTTCTACCGATCCATGATGCCCCTCGACGCTCCTCTCGTAAACTTCGGAGCTCGAGAGCGATCAACGCTGCCTGCAACATCCCAGACGAGCTTGCGATGGAGGTGTAAGAGTACTTTGCTCTCCCATACCATCAGGACCGTGACCGTAAAGGGCCTGCCTGTTTGCTCGGAACCCATAGTGTCACCAGGTTGCCCCAGGCCGGGGTATATGGGATCACAGGCGACCGGCACGAACCTGCATAATGTCAGAGTGGTAGGGAGAGGCCGCAGTCTCGACCGGAGTTCCCGCCGCATGTTCGGCGACCGCTCTACACCGTCGTCGCGGAGAGCGCGGGGCCATACGTTGGTGGACTAACAGGTTAGACTTGGCGAGCAGGCATTAAAAAGGAGAGAGATGAACATTCGCCAGGCGAACGGGATCGGCAGGGTGCATGTGGCCAAGCCACAATTCAGGGAGACCTACTGCGGAAGGCCAATCAACGATGAGGACTGGGTCACCACCACCAGGGAGGCCAACTGCACCGGTTGCGCCCGGGCTGGGGCACCGGGACTAGAACGACCTCCTAGCGCGTCGCGCTGACCTGCGGGCAAAGGAGAGTCTCGCCCGCAAGGCTTGGACGAGCACCACGTGTTAGATAGATGTCATAGGGGCCGAGGTAAACCAGGTGATCGAATGGCACATCCCGGGCGGCAAGAACGAGGGAGAGAAGATCCCCGAAGACGACCGCAGACCGGACGTCCACCGGCTGAACAGGGAAAACGGCGAGGACCGGTAGGTCCACCTTGAACGAACCCGCGTGAAGATCTTCGGCCTCGACTTCACGAGCGCCCCCGGCCGCCGGAAACCCCTCATCGTCCTAGGCTGCACCCTGGAAGGAGATTCCTTGCGTGTGGAGGATTCGGAGAGGCTGACCGACTTCGGCGGCTTCGAAGACTTCTTGCAGAGACGGGGCCCCTGGGTGTGCGGGATGGACTTCCCATTCGGCCAACCAAGATCCCTCATAGCCACCCTCGGATGGCCGGAGAGTTGGGAAGGCTACGTCGGCGAGGTCGGCAGGCTCCCGAAAGAGGAGTTCGAGGACAAGATCCGCGCCGACATGGAGCTGAGACCAGCAGGCAGCAAGTGGCGTTACCGGCTCGCCGACCGCAGGAGCGGATCCAGCAGCGCGATGATGCTCTTCAGGGTCCCCGTGGGGAAAATGTTCTACCAGGGGGCACCGCGTCTCCTCGCCTCAGGCGTCCGTGTCGAGCCGTGCAGACGGATTGGGGACGAACGCGTGGCCATCGAGGCCTACCCTGCCGTCGTCGCCCGCCGCTTTCTGGGGCGCACAGCTTACAAGAGGGACGGCGTACCCGACACACCCGAAAGGAGATCCGCCAGGGAGACGCTGCTCGCCGGCCTGGAGTCAGCCCTACTGAGGGAGGTCTATGGATTCGCGGTAGAGATGGATGCTCGCTGGAGGGATGAGTTCGTACGGGACCCTTCCGCCGACGCCCTGGATTCTCTGCTGTGCGCGGTCCAGGCGGCGTGGGCCTACGAAAAGAGAGACGAAGGATACGGCGTACCGCCGGAGTGCGATCCCGACGAGGGTTGGATCCTCGACCCGGCATTGCTGGACGAATAACTTAGCCTGCTTCGCAGACCGCGGCTACAGGTTTCAGGTATAGGGCCTGGCGATGACACCGCAGATCAGGGGCCCTCTGAGAGGGACTATCCCGTGCAAAACCCGATACCTTCTAACGAACTATGGCGCCATCGTCGCGGAAGATCTCTACTGCGTCAGGGTCGGTGTGGAAGACTCGCACCCGCGCGGTCGACGCGGCGAGCAAGAGCCCGAAGATACCGCTCTTGAGGTCGCCTGGCTGCGCCGGCTCGACCCAACCGACTTCCGCGTTCTTCAGGTCAGCATCGGTGGTGACGAACCTCTGCAGGATGAGGCTCAAAGGGATCCGCAGGGCGAAAGCGAGAACGACGCTGCCAAGGATCATGAGGTAGAAGAGCAAACCACCCGCGCCGAAATAGAGAATACCCAACCCGATGGCGACCAGGAACAAGATAGCGGCCAGCAGGTTCGCGGCTACAATGGTCGTGCCGCAGTTGCGGTGGATGGCGAGCCTCCTCTCCCCGTTCTGCAGCCTCCGCATAGCCTCTCTGGCGGCGCTCTCGACCTCGGAGATGGAGCGTACGCCCTGCACGAAGAACCCGTCGTCGGTGGAGAACCCGTTCAACTTGCGGCCTGGCTCCCTCTCCATCATCACCACTATGGTCGCGTGTTCCAGGGCGTGGTTGCGGCGCAGGATCTTGTTCCCGAAGATCGCCCGTAGCTGCCGCGGATAGACGAAAAGGCTCCCCACGGCCTGCAGCGAGAACAGTATCGGCAGCAGGAAGAGGAACGCAATCACGAAAAACGCTATGAACAACACTACCAACAGGGCCACGATCTCACCTTCGCACTAGGTCTATACGCACATAGAGTATATCTCAGGTATCAGGGTTCAGGGGTCAGGGTTCAGGCATCAGGAAAGGCCGATGCTGGTCCCGATGCCACATGGTAACGCCGCCCAAATCCTCACCTGATACTTACAATTCCACCTCACCGGGCTGCTCCAGATCGTAGAGTAGGCCGAGTGCGGCGAGGGCCACCTGTCTGTGCCCTTCGTGGTCATGGGGTTCGCCCATCGGGAGGTTATACGGGAAGGGTACGAAGCCGACCCGTGGTGCTCTGACACCGTGCTCCATGGCCAGGGTAACGGTGGGGATGGCCCGTTCTTCTATCGCGTTGCAGACCAGCCCGACGGACTGGTGGCACAGGGGTCACGAAGGCGTGAGCAGCACGACGTCTACCTGGTCTTCTACCAGTTTGCCAGCGACTTCGGGGGCCGTGCTTTCTACCAGCGGGGTCGAGTCGTGGATGGCTCCCATAAATGAGAAGTGGCGTGCCGATAGCCTGCCTACCATACCGTCGCTGGCCAGTCTACGGAGGGTCTCGAGGGGAAAGACGGCGTCCAGATCGCTACTCTCGTCCGGCCTATAGTAGGCGTGGGTCCAGGTGAGATCGTCGGCAGTCGTCGGTATCTCACGGTAGGAGCAATCACCGGCAGGGTCGTCGATATCGAAGCGCGGTTGGCCGGCCAGGTGAACGCCGCCTGTGGTGACGAGCGCGAGGCATGATCTATGGAGGGGCTTCTTCGGTTTGACGAAAGGCTGCACCTGCTGCGCCCTCAAACGTTGAAGCGGACGAGTACCGTGTCGCCGTCTCTTACAACGTAGTCGCGCCCTTCCAGACGGACCTTCGCCTCCTCTTTGGCCCTGGCCCAGGAACCGGCCGCGACTATATCCTGCCAGTCTCCGACCTCGGCCCCGATAAAGCCGCGCTCCATGTCGGTGTGGATGCGTCCTGCGGCCTGCCGCACCGTCGAGCCCTCTCGCACGGTCCAGGCCCGGGCCTCCTTCTCCTTCGCGGTAAAGAACGTGACGAGCCCGAGCAGCCGATACGCCGCCCGCACGAACTCCTCGAAACCTGTCGTCTCTACCCCGAGCATCGCCAGGTACTCTGCAGCCTCGTCTTCTGGGAGCTCGGCGACCTCGGCTTCGAGCTTAGCGCAGATCCTTACGGCCTCAGCCCCCTCGCTGCTGCTGTGCTTCTCGACCTGCAAGCTGTAGCGGTTCCCTTCTGCCACAGACTCCTCATCCACGTTCGCCACGTAGAGCGTCGGCTTGGCCGTTATGAGGGTGCTCATGGCCTCGGCCAGTGTCTCCGTCGCCGGGTAGGCCCGCGCCGGACTTCCGTCAGAGAGATGGTCGCGTAGCCGTTCCAGCTCGGCCGCCTCGGCCTCGAGTCTGGCGTCGCCGCCCTTGGCGGACCGCCCAACCCTTTCCAACCGCCGCTCGACACTCGCGAGATCTGCGAGCAACAGCTCGGTGTCGATGGTCTCGATGTCGCCCCTGGGATCCACACCTGCGTGGACGTGAACGACATTCTCGTCCTCGAAGCAGCGCACGACATGTGCTATGGCGTCGCACTCCCTGATGTGCCCGAGGAACTGATTTCCCAGCCCCTCCCCTGCGCTCGCACCCCGCACCAGTCCTGCGATGTCCACGAATTCGACCGTCGCGGGGACGACGCGTTTGCTGCCGATCACCCCGGCCACGGCGTCCAGCCGTTCGTCCGGAATAGTGGCAACACCGAGGTTCGGGTCGATGGTCGTAAATGGGTAATTCTGGGCCTCGGCACCCGCCCTGGTAAGGCTATTGAATACCGTGGACTTGCCGACGTTCGGCAGCCCGACTATACCTACTTTCATGGAGGAAGTGTATCAAACTGTAGCAAGTTTACGTGACGGCGGACGAGCTTGCGATAGAATCAGTCTTAGAGAATCTATGGGATGACAAGTGGAAGGTTACGTGTTGGACAGGCAGTTACAGATACAGATACTGCTGGATCACTACGAGAAGCCCCGACATCGAGGCGTCCTCGATGACGCCGACGTGGCGATGCCTGGCGGCAATCCTGGTTGTGGAGACGTGGTTACGGTCTACCTCAAGGCGGCCGACGACCAGGAGCACATAGAACGAGCGACCTACGAGGGTGAGGGCTGTACCATCAGCATGGCGGCTAGCAGCATGCTCCTCGAGGATGTTCAAAGGGGAGACCTGACGATGGATCAGGTACTCGGGCTGGACTACCACGAGATGATCGAACAGCTAGGACGCCAGGTCGTCGCCTCCCGCCCCAAGTGCGCGACCCTGGGTCTCGGGACCCTGAAGGCCGCCATCAGGAAGTACCAGAAGGACCGCCGCCTGGAGAGGACGCGGCGGAGGCGGCCAGAAAGCGATGAGCCTTGGGCGCCCTCTCTACTCCCTTTTCGCCCAGGCTCCGGCGGCCGATGAGACCAGGATCAGGACAGCGGCCTCGAGGAAGGCAGAGAGAATGAGGCTGAACAGGAAGTAGATCCAGGCTTCATCGGCTGAGACCCGCGTACCGAGCACATCCGAGAGGGTCGTGGCGATCCCGGCGGCCCCTATCTGGCGCGCAGCAAGGAGCGCCCCGAGCGTGGACCCGAGCACGTATACAGGCGCGGCGACAGCCCCGCCGACCAGCCCGGAGAGCGCGCCTGCTCGACTCCCCGCCACGGCCGCCCGTCTCCCGCAGGAGAAGCCGATAAAACCTGCGACCAGGATCCCGACCAGTGAACCGAGCAACGAGACCAGCAGGCCAACCACCCCGCCGATGCCACCCCAGATCATCCCGACCCTGACGGCTCCACCGCGTTTTTCTCTCTCCTCCATGCCAGCATTCTAGCGACATGGGCCACCAGAGGCCGCCCGGCTTCGCCAGGTGGCATGTCAGCGCTTCAGCATTTCGGCTCTACGTGAGCAGGACAACCGGTGGCACAGACGCCGCGCTGAGATGCTTTGGCCATAGCGAGCGGTCTCAGCCGGCCGCCCGGCCGCGCAACTCGAAGAGCCGCTCCTCTACCATCTCAGGCGAGACGCCCATCCGGGAGAGCATCCTTACGGCCGTACCTTCTGCGTTGCGTAGTATTCCAATCAGGACGTGCTCGGTGCCGAGGTAGTTGTCTCCCAACCTTCGCATCTCTTTACGCGCTTGGACCAATGCCTTCTTGGCCCAGGGGGAGATCGGGATGCGCCTTTTGTCCGGAATGCGTAACTCGAAGGCATCACCCGCCTCCCTGCGCACCTCTTCGAGGGAGATCCCTATCGAAGCGAGGGCGCCCTATCCCCTCATCGGCACGCAGGATGCCAAGCAAAAGGTCCTCATCACCAAGCGAATCGTGACCAAGCATCTTGGCCTCATCCAAGGCAGCCTCGATACACATGCGGGATCTGTCGGTAAAACGGGTGAAGATCATGCGCCCCTTCCCTTTCTCCTCGGTGTTTCTCCAGGGTACCTATCCCTAATCCTCCTGGCGTGCTTTTTGTGCACAGCCTGCTTGCTGACCCCGAGGACCTCGGCGATCCTCGCCCATGACCATCCCGCGACGAAGGCATTCTCCACCTGCGCCGCCTCTAAAGCTTCCAGCGTCCGCCTCAAGGCGACGACCGCTTCGAGTCCCTCCCTAGGATCATCCGGCCCATCAACTCGTGTCTTCGTCTTCCTATCCATGGGTCAATCATAGTTGACGATCTATTACTTGTCAACCTTTATTGACGATTCTTTCTATGGTTTCACTCGTAGAGTTCCCGCCAGCTCAGGAGCTTTGGTGCGCCATCTTCGACGGAGAAGGTGGCTTCGAGCTTGCGGTTGGTCTCCCTGTACTCGCCTGTGGAGACTGCTTCGAAGGACCCGCTTTCGGCGTCGTATTCGACGGTAACGGTAACGGAGCCCTCAGCCATACCGGCCATGTGGAGTTCCCCCGAGGACCAGTCGGCCTGGCTGGAGTCGTTCGCCAGGTGTGCTTTGGCGACCTCGATCCCTGCTTCGGCCAACTCGAAGGCCTGCTCTCCCCTGTTGACTGCTACGACGGCCTTCAGATCCGTGGCCACTAAGGTCAGAAGGCCGGCTCCCATCACGCCGACGATCACCACGACGATGACCGCGAGTCCTAGAGCCATACCCCTTTCTTCGCGCAGGAGGCGCCGGATCATGGTTGGTCTCCGCGGTTTCTGAGGTAGACGTCGGTCACGAGCGTCTGCCTGGTTGGATCTTGACCCCGGCGCCTCACTTCGACGGCCATCTCTATGCGAAGGAGCCTGATCTCCGCCTCATCAGTGATAGCGAGGGCCGGAGGACAGTCGTCAGGACTCCTGCACGGAGTAAAGCGCAGTCCGTCGGTGGGAACCGAATCTACGAGCGTCTGGGCGCTGCCGCCCTTGGATCGTTTCAGGTCGTGGCCGCTGAGGTAGTAGCCTATGATTTCGGAGCCATCGATACTTCGGTCTCCCCCGACCTCGTTGCCGAAGGTGATGCGGGTTGCCGTAGGCACTGCGGGCCTTGTGGGATCCGCGGGGTCCAGAAACAGGTGTCTCCTGGGGGGGTCCGATGTCAGATCGTACGGATAGGCGGCCCTGATCTCACGTTCCATCCTGCCAAGGGCGAGCCTGGCATTCCCGACGGACTCGAGCCTGTCACCGCCGTAACCGAAGGCCCTCACGCTCACGTCGAAGATGGCATACAGGGCGAAGAGCACGCCGAACATCATCATCGCGGAGACGAGTACCTCCACGAGCGTGAAACCCCTCTCCTCCTTCCACGGCTGGCTCCTTGCCAGGTTCACCATCTGGACACGACCCCTGAAACGACGTAGGAGTTCTCGCCGTCCCACTCGACCGTAACGGTGACCATCATCAGCCCCTCCTCCCCGGAACCGTCGCCGAGGTCGGTACCAATGGACTGGGCGGCTGTCGAGTATCCGAACCCGGAAGGGTTGCAGACGCCGCCCTGCGGGCCATCCTCCACGGCCTCGTACGGAATGCTCTTCAACTGTTCCAGCTTCTGTACGGCGCACGCCCGCGCCTTGTCGTAGTCGGCGCTCGCGTCAGCGGCCCCGATCGCCGTGTCGAACATGCCTACCATTGGTACGACGGCGACGGTGAGGACCACCATCGCCACCATCACCTCTATAAGTGAGTATCCCGCGGTGCTCTTAATAGGAGATGTCACCGATCCTTATCCTTCCTTATCCTCGAGGTCGGGGCGTTGAAGACGACCGGACACGTCGGGATACCGTCTTCCGAGCTGATCACGACGGTACCGCTCTGGCCTGGTCTGAGGGTCCTGACCGTGCCATTGGAGTTGAACTCGAGGGTGCGTGTGGCGCCGTTCTGTGCGGCGTCGGACCCGCAGGAGCTTGGCGGAACGACTGCGTCCCTGTCCCCGTGAGAGCAATCAGGATCGAAGGTGACATCCTTGATCTTCGTCCTGTCGGGCAGCTCTCGCTGGACCAAGGGGGCTTCATCAGCCAGCGCGGGAGTGGGGTCGCCGGCACCGTAAGGGATTCTCAATTTGACCATGCAGTAATCTGCCGAAGAGCAACGGCCGAGGGGGGTACCATCGTGCATGAACACCACCCGCCAGTCAGTCAGTTGCTCGGTAGCCCTGGTGTGGGCGAGTCGCAGGTCGGCGGCGAACTGGTCGGCGGCAGCCTCGACACGCCAGCGCTCCAGCAGGGCAAGCAAGACGATGATCCCGATGGCGAGAATGATGCTTATGATGGACACGGCCGTCAGGATCTCGGGCAGGGTGTAGCCACGCTCTTCCTTACAAACGCGGGCAATGTTCGGCCGTATCACGCACATGGCCTACTTGTCGACGCGGATACGGCCGGACTTTAACGGGCTCGTGAGAGCCCGAGGGGGTCGTTACGGACGCTCGATGAATTCTATCCGGTAGCCATCGGGATCTTTGACGAAGAAGATCCTGGTCCCGCTGCCCATGGCGTGCGGCTTGCTCTCGAAGTCCACGCCGCCGGCTTCTTCTAGCCTGTCCGCCAGGGCGTCGAGGTCTTCGACGGCGAAGGCGACGTGGCTGTAGCCTGTCCCGAGCTCGTAGGCCTCATCTTGGTCGTGGTTGAGGGTGAGCTCCAGACGAGGCTCGGGATCGCCGGGCACGGCGAAGAAGGCGTTGGTCGCGTCATCGCCGATAGGCGTCTTGCGGGCAAGCTCTAAGCCAAGCTTATTCACGTAGAAATCTATGCTCCTGTCGAGATCCAGAACCCTGTAGCAGGTGTGCACGTAGCGCATGGTCGCTCCTTTCGGTCGCTCAGGATTTCACTTATCAGCATGTCATCAATTCAGCATTGCAGCAAGTCGCCTTGCAGGCGGCTTGTCGGCAAGGGCTTTTGCGTACGCGAAAGTTGAAATGCCGAGAGCGCCCGACAGGGCGCGTGCTGATAAGCTTTACTTATGGAGAGGATCTCGCGGGATCTGCCTGAGAGTCCGGCCCGAAGGGCGGCCAGGATCGCCCGTGTCGGGGCGCGCTACGGATTCGGCTTCGTGTTCAGGAGCCGTTTGTTGCCTGGTCGGCGCAGGGAAGCGCCTGAGAGGGTAGGAACGAGGCTACGCTACTCCCTCGAAGAGCTGGGACCGACGTTCGCGGAGCTGGGTCGCTTCCTCTCTATCCGCCGCGACCTGATCCCACCCGAGGTGGCCGCCGAGTTGGGACGCGCGAGGGTCGTAGCGAAGCCGATCAACTTCCCGGAGGCGCGGGCTCGTATCGAGAGGGAGCTTGGCAACACGCTGGAACGACTGTTCGTCGAGTTCGAGGAGGTCCCTGTCAGGGTCGGTCCGTTTACCCAATCGCACGCGGCCATGCTGCCTGGAGGGCGACCTGCTCTCGTTGTCGTCAACCGTACGGGAGTGCGCAGGGACCTCCTCGCGATGCGACCTGTGGCCGACCTGACGCGCCGGAGGCTTGGCGACCGGTTGCCCCTCGATCCCTCCGCGATCGTGGCCGAGTTCACCGCGCATGTCACCCACCGCCGCGACATGTACTATTCGGCCCAGATCTCTCGCCGCCTTAGAGAGCTGGAGGACTTCCGGCTCCTAGTTCCCGACGTCTACAGGGACTACTCGACGGGCCGCTGCGTGACGTTCGAGGCGCCGGCGAACCCCAGGCCCCTCGAAGAAGAGCAGTACCTGGAGGTCTCGGAGACACTCGTCCGGCTCGCGCTGACCGAGGGAGTTATCCTCGCCGACCCGGCAGAGGTACGTTTCGTCCTCGACTTCCCCGCAGGGGGACTCTGGCTGGCCGACCCGACGGAGGCGTTTGGCCTGGACCCGGAGAGGCTGCGGGGGGTGGCCGAGATCCTGGCCGCGGTGCGTCGTGGGGACGTGGAGGGTGTGGTGCGCGCGCTGCCGCTGGCAGGGAGCTTTGTCCCCCACGACGCCTCGGACCTCCGGCGTGAGTTGCGCGAGGCCATGGGCGTGCTTGGCGGTCCTCTGTGGCGCGAACACTCCCTGGAGAAGGTCAGGGATAGGGGACTCGAAGCAATCCGTAGAGGAGGCGCGCGGCTGCACGTCGAAGTCGCCCAGATGGTGGATTTCCTGGTCAAGGTAGAGAGGCTCGGGGGAGAAGGACAGACGCGGATAGTAACGGCGGCGGAGGCGGCCGAGGTGCTCATCTCCCGCTACAGGAACCCCGCCTACGTCGCGGCCCGCCTGGCGCGCAGGGTGGCCCAGCCCGACGCCCTCGCGGATTTCCCACGCCAGGTCCACGCCCTCCTTGATGAGCTCAAGGATGGCGAGATCGAGGTTCGTTTCAGGCACGGCGGGCTGGATGAGCTCATTTCGAAGGTGGACATCCTCGCCAACCGCCTGGTCTTCGCCTTCCTCATAGCCGCCCTCATAATCGGTTCTGCGATGCTTGGGATCTTCGTCAAGAGCGGCGTCAAGTTCCTCGGCGTGAGCGTGTTCGGCCTTATCGGCTTCGTCTTTGCCGCGATCCTGGGGCTCCTGCTGCTCGTCGGCATCATCAGATCCGGACGCCTGTAATGTCAGCATGTCAGCACGCGCCCCGTCGGGCGCTTGTCAGCTAGGTGTTTTGCGCAAGCTGAGATGCTGACAAGCGAGGGCGTCAGCCCGAGCGTGCTGACAAGGCGCGAAGCCCCGTGCTGACGTGCTACTCGTGGCAGAGGCCGTTGCGCTTTGCCGGAAACTCTACCGGACACCCTCCATCCGCCATCAAGGGTACTGGTCCGTCTGTTGGGCCGCCTGAAGCGAACAGATTGCGGCTCTTTTGTGGCGGCTTCGGTTTGGGTGATGCGGATGCGTTACTGCTTGGTGACGCGCTGGCCGAAGGCTCGACCGGCGGTGCGCTGCTTGGCGCCGTGGTGCTTGGCACCGGAGTGCTGGCCGCTACGCTGCCGCTGGTGCCGTAGGGGTAGTTATCACAGGCCCGTCCGTTGCCGTCGGAATCCAGGTTGTTGGGGTCGCTGGGGTCGCTGTCGAGCTCGACCTGCGCCGATTCTTGAGAGCCGAAGCTGGCACAGTCGTACTGGTCGACTTGCGCCACGGCCGGCTTGCTCGGATAGAATATCTGCTCGTAGGTGCCACGCAACACGAAACCGGCCACGAGCACCAGCCCTACCATTACCAGCTTCGACATTGTAATTCCCATCCTGTGGCGCATTGTACCCCACCGCTCATGCAGACGATACTCTCACGTCAGATGATGCACCCTCCGTGGCTTCGGACTAGGAGAAGGAGGCAATATTACCTCTTGGAGAGTGCTGTAACCAGCTCCATGCCAGGCAGTCGCCTCTGAATTCGATCCGCCACGGACGAGGTTCTGATTCCAGCGCGCTAAAGGTCCCCGTGCGTATCGTCGAATAAGGACATGGAGCGGGCGGAGGCCCGGCGGCGAAAGAAGCGGGTAGAAAGAACGGGAGAAAGGTGTTCCCCTGGTTCTCATGGCGGATGGAGGAGCTTCGCAAGACGGATGAGGGAGGCTTTACCCTCATTGAGTTACTGGCAGTGATAACGTTTCTGTTTCACAAACAGCTTCCCTAGATGCACCCCCGGCCCAACTTATCTCTACCCTCCCGTCGGCAAAGACAGCAGCCTTCAGCTTGAGCAGCTTGTACCACTGGTGGCGCTGCTCCGGCGTCAATGAGTCGAGCCTCTCGGGTGCTTGTGCTTCCAAGGAATCGAGGAGGGCATCCCGGTCTGCCTCCAAAGTGCGCATATACTGCTCCTGGCCCCGTAGAGCCTCCAGCTCGTGCTCTGCGGTCTTGCGTGTCTCATCCAACCGCGTCTTTGCTTGGGTCTCCTCGTGTCCCTTTACTCTCGAGCTCGATCATCGTGTCGAGATCGGAGCGGAGTTGCTCGGGGTCCTTCATCACCCCGGAGACGTAATTCCAGACCATGGGCTCCAGTCTGTCTGCCCGGTGGTGCTTCTTGTTCAAGCACGACTTGGACTCGTAAGCGTAATGGACCTGAGCCCTAGAGCAGCGATAGTAGTAGTTGACATACTTCGACTTGGCTCCCGAGACAGCATGAGTAGTCATCGACCATCCGCACTCGGCGCAGCGGGCGAGGCCACCCGAGAGCACCCACGGACGGTCGTTGTTTCGGGAGAATTTCACGTTGTTCCTAATGGCTTCTCGCGCCAAGTCAATCCACTCTCGCGAAATGCCCGAGTCAGGTACGGGTACGGCTATCCATTCCTCTTCCGGTCTCGGCGTTATCTTCACGCGCCTCTTGTAGCGCTTGCCGTCGGGACTGTTCACCGCCTCCTGGTATGTCTTCGTCCGACGGCGGTTGAACCAGCAGATGCCGTAATACTTCTCCGGGTCGAGCCTCGAGGCAACCTCCGCAGACATCTGCCCCTTTGCTACCAGCTTCTCGATCTCCTCATGGGAGTGAGGCCAGTAAGCATCGTCCCTGATCGCCTCCCTGATAAAGAGCTGCCCCCAAATCTCCTTGCCTTGGGGCGTTGGCAGACCTTCTCGCTCGAAGGTGCGTTTCACGGCACGGACAGCAGCGCCTTCGGCGCCCACCATACGGATGATGCGCTTAACGACAGCCATAGTCTCCTCGTCTACCTCATAGCCGTCCCTGGAGGCGTTGTAGCGGAAGCCGTAGTGCGGGCGGTTGGTGGCCACGACCTTGCCCTCCCTCGCCTTCCTCAGCTTACCTCGACGGCTCCTCTCAGCGATCTTGAGGCGCTCGTATCGGGCGATCTGGTCCAGTATGCCGGTGGTTAACTCCCCTTCCGGGCTCCCGTCTCCGCGATCATTG
>JAJNDJ010000310.1 GCA_021156345.1 Rubrobacteraceae bacterium
TTCGCGAGCACGCCGGGATCCTACGCGGAGTACGTAGTCGCCCCCGCCGAGAACCTGGTGCCTTTCAACGCCACGCTAGTCGAGCCGCGGGTCGCCGCGGCCGCCATGCTCCAGGGCATGACAGCGCACTACCTGACGCACAGTACCTTCCCGCTAGAGGAAGGCCAGACGGCGCTCGTGCACGCGGCCGCAGGCGGCGTCGGGCATCTGCTCGTCCAACTCGCGAAGATGCGGGGGGCGACCGTGATCGGGACGACAGGCACCGAGGAGAAAGCGAAGCTCGCCAGGGAGGCGGGGGCCGACGAGGTCATCCTCTACACCGAGCAGGACTTCGTCGAAGAGACAAACCGTATCACAGGCGGAGAAGGCGTCCACGTCGTCTACGACTCGGTAGGAAAGGACACCTTCGACGGTAGCCTCGACGTCTTGCGCCCGCGCGGCTACATGGTGCTCTGCGGGGCATCCAGCGGTCCCGTGCCCCCGTTCGACCCCCAGACCCTGAACCAGAAAGGCGGCCTCTTCCTCACCAGGCCAGCCCTCGCCCAGTACACCGCGACCCGCGAGGAGCTCCTGTGGCGCGCCGAGAGCCTATTCTCCTGGATCGGACAGAACAACCTCGACGTCCGCATCGGCGGCACCTACTCCCTCGAAGACGCAGAGCAGGCCCACCGCGACCTCGAAGGCCGCAAGACCACGGGCAAGCTACCTCAGAGGGATAGACAGGACCGCCCGCGCGGCCGAAGACCTTGGCTTCGCCGCCCTGTGGACCAGCGAGACCAAGCACGACGCCTTTCTGCCCCTGGCCATAGCCGCCAACGAGACGCATCGGATAGGGCTTGGCACCTCCGTCGCCATCGCCTTCTCCCGCTCCCCCATGGAGACGGCGCAGACCGCCTGGGACCTCCAGGACCTCTCCGATGGACGCTTCGTGCTGGGCCTCGGCACGCAGGTCAAGGCCCACATAACCCGCCGCTTCTCGATGCCCTGGGATAGGCCAGCCGCGCGGCTGCGCGAGTATATCCTGGCCCTGCGCGCAATCTGGGAATCCTTCCAGACCGAAGAACCCCTGCAGTTCGAAGGCGAGTTCTACAGGCACACCCTTATGACACCGTTCTTCGACCCAGGACCGATAGGTCACCCTGAGATTTCGATCTATATAGCAGGCGTCAACACCCGCCTCGCAAACCTCGCCGGGGAGATCTGCGACGGCTTTCACGTCCACCCGTTCCATTCCCCCGAGTATGTGAGGAGGACCGTAATACCGGCCATAGCAGAAGGCGCGAGGCAAGCTAACCGCGATCCGGAGCAGGTTACGCTCGCGACCAGCGCCTTCGTGATCACCGGAGTGAATAGAGAAAGAGCCATAGAGCAGAGAGAGTCGGTACGAGCCCAGATCTCGTTCTACGCCTCCACGCCGACCTACTTCACGGTCCTCGAAGCCCACGGCTGGGAGGATGTCGGCGAGAGGCTGTCAACGATGGCGCGCGAGAAGAAGTGGCGCGAGATGCCGGCCATCATCACCGACGAGATGCTCGCGGCGTTCGCCATCGAGGCCGCCCCGGACGAGATCGGACCCGCGCTCAGAGAACGCTACGAGGGCCTCATAGACCGCGTCGCGCTCTACCTCCCGTTCGTGCCGGACGAGAACGATGAGTTCTGGCAAACGGTGGTGGAATCAGTGAACTGAGAGAGATCGCCCTCTGCTCGCTTGGGCCGCTAGAAGAACCTACGGCTTCAGGACGCACTTGATAGCGCCGTCCTGCTTCTTCTGGAAGATCTCGTAGCCAAGTGGCGCGTCTTGGAGTGGCATCTCATGCGTCTTGAGGTCCTCTACGCCAAGAGGATCTTCGTCGTTCAGGAGCGGCACGATGTCCTCGACCCATTGCCATACGTTGGCCTGTCCCATGCGGAGTTGTATCTGCATGTCGAAGAGGTCGCCCAGGGGGAAAGCTTGGATGGGGCCTGCGTAGACGCCGGAGATGGAGAGCGTTCCGCCGCGCCTGATGGCGGACATGCACTCTCTGAGGGCGGTCGCCCGGTCGAGCTGCAGCTTGGTGCTCTGCAAGATGGAGCCAAAGAGCGAGCCTCCTGCCTCCATCCCGACGGCGTCTATGGCCGAATCCACGCCGCGGCCTTGGGTGAGGTTCATGATCACATCCCTCACGCTGTCCACTGCGGAGAAATCCACGGTCTGGACGCCGTGCCTGGTCGGGCGCACATCTGGCCGATCGGGCCGAGACCCCATATTCCGACGGTCCCGCCCTCGGGAATATCCGCGTAGGCAACGGCCTGCCAGCTCGTCGGCAAGACGTCGGAGAGGTAGAGGAATCGCTCGTCCGGGGGCCCTAAGGGTACTTTGATCGGTCCGAAATGGGCCTGGGGCACTCGCAGGTACTCGGCCTGTCCGCCAGGGACGGCGCCGTAGACGTGGGTGTAACCGAAGAGGCTCGCCCCCCTGCCGCGTCCCAGGAGGTTCACGGTCTGGGCGAGCTTGCCCTCATCGCGCGTGTTCTCGCACTGGGAATACAGTTTCTGGTCGCAGAAGTAGCAGTGCCCGCAGGAGATGTTGAAGGGGATCACGACGCGGTCACCTGGCGCGATCTGCTCCACGTCGGAGCCGACCTCCTCGACTATACCTATCGGCTCGTGCCCGATGATGTCGCCCTCGCGCATCAGCGGCGAGAGCTTGGCGTAGAGGTGTAGATCCGAGCCGCAGATCGCGGTCGAGGTGATCCTGACTATGGCGTCGGTGGGCTCCTGGATGATCGGGTCGGGGACGTTGTCCACCCTGACGTCTTCCTTGCCATGCCAGACAACGGCCTTCACGGCTCCCTCCCTCCTACTCCGGTGAGGATCTCGCGTATGCGCAGCGGCCCGCCGGTCTTCGGGGAGAGCGGTGGTGTGTCAAGCCCTGCCCTGGTACGGAGTCCCTCCAGCAGGTCGAGAAGCGCCTCGTCGGCGCTGCGCACGGGTGTCCAGCCGAGCTCCCGGCGTGCCCTGCTAGTGTCCATCACGGGCACGCTCATCGCCATGTCCAGCCAGCCCTCGGAAACGGGCTGGAGCCTGAGCTGCCACGAAAGCCTCGCACTCGCCCGGGCCAACTGCGCCGGGACAGGCACCGGCCGGGCGTCCAGTATCCTCCCCAACTCCTCGGGGTCGAGGACCGGCTCGGTAGCCAGGTTGAAGGCGCCCAGCGCATGGTCATCGACGATAGCGAGC
>JAJNDJ010000056.1 GCA_021156345.1 Rubrobacteraceae bacterium
CTCGGTGATTCGGGAGGCGCGATCGCCGAGATCGAGATTCTGCGCGGCGACATGATCCGCATCCTCTACGCGGCGGCTGGAGACTACGTCGAGTACATCTTCGAGGACTCCATCAGCAGCATCTCGCAGGGCGAGGAGGGCGTAGGGGTAACCTTCCAGCGTGGCGAACCACGGCACTTCGACCTGGTGGTGGGTGCTGATGGGCTCCACTCCAACGTGCGGGCGCTTGCCTTCGGCGATGAGTTGGAGTTCGTCCGCGACCTCGGCGCCCACGTGTCGATCTTTACCACTCCCAACCACCTTGATCTCGATGGCTGGGAACTGATGTACAGCACCCCAGGCAAGACGGCGGCCATGTATCCCGCGCGGCACAACACCGAGGCGAAAGCCATGTTCTTCTTCGCCTCCGAGCCGTTTCCCTACGACCGTCACGACATCGGAGGGCAGAAGAAGATCCTGGCCGAGGCCTTCGCCGGAGGGGGTTGGGAGGTCCCCAGGCTACTCGAAGCCATGTGGGGCGCATCCGACTTCTACTTCGATACGGTCAGCCAGGTCCACATGGACCGGTGGTCGAACGGGCGGGCGGTACTGGTCGGGGACGCTGCCTACTGCCCCTCTCCGATGGCGGGGGTGGGCACGAGCCTGGCTCTGGTGGGGGCTTACGTGCTGGCAGGCGAGCTGAAGGCCGCAGGAGGCGATCACCGCAGGGCGTTGGTCCGCTACGAGGAGGAGATGCGCGAATACGTCGAGCAGGGCCAGAAGCTCCCGAAGGGTAACGCCACCGGGCTGATACCGCGATCACGTTTGCAGATCAGGATACGCAACCAAATCATCAGGATGCTGCCCTATTTGCCCTGGAGAGGACTCATCGCCGGTGGAGTCCAGAAGGCGGCCAACGCCATCACGCTCAAGGACTACGAGGGCTGATGCGCGTGGTTCACGTGGAGCTCGCCTGGTTCTCGGCCCTAGCCGAGGGCGAACAGTGCCCCGCCCCCTTGGCGAAGACGCTTGCGCTTGCGATCCCTGCGCTCGCCACGAAGCGCCAGCACATCGCCGACGCTCAACCAGGAGCCCAGGAGGGCATTGCAGAAGCCCCAGAGAGCCTCAGGGGACCAGTTCGCAAGAGCCAGTGGAAACGGGAGCAGCGCGAAGAACAGAACGAGAAAGCTATGGCCGATTTGGAACCAAAGAACCCTTAGTTCGGTAGGAGACCAGGAATGCGCTCCGTGCAAGCGAAAGACCACGGCAACACCCGAGAATCCGGCAAGCGTGTTGAGGACTGACTCGTTCATTCCAACACAGGTATGTGACGCCACCTAACTCGTGATTATGCGGACCTGTATATCTACAAGTGATGGCCACGGTGGTGAAGCCATAGGCTACCTACGGTCCTCGCGCAGCAGGCAGGCGCCCACGAGGACGACAAACGCCAGAAACGAGAACACCATCCGCACACCGTTCCAGAAGTTCCACGGGCTTTCGTAGGCGGCTCTCGCGCGCGCCAGTTCGCCCGCAGACGCGTCGCCGACGACACGAGCAAGCTCCTCGTTGAGCGGCACGTTCACGACGACGGTGAGCAGGAAGCCGCCCCCCACGTAGAGGGCCGAGGCCAAGGCGATGAGCCAGAAGCGGCCCAACCGCGGCCGTGGCAAATGTACCGCGAGCGCCGCGAGCAGGAATAAGACGGCGCCGAAGAAGCTCAGGAAGAATAGAGAGTTCTGTATCCTCTCGTTTATGGCCTGCATGGTGGCGACGTATGAAGCGTCCGGCTGCGCTGCCAGACCAAGGGTCACCGAGACTGCGTAGGCGTAGAAGACGCCAGCGACAAGGCCCGTGGTGAGGGTGGCGCCGGCCAGCGAGAGGACGCGAACGGCCGACCCTACCGCTGCGGAGAGGGGAGCTTGCTGGCTTACGGCTTCGGTTTGTGAACGTGGCATAGTTTGTCTCCTCTCTCTGCAACCGGCTGCTTCTCGACTCTGCTTTGGCCGGTATCGCCCATCGCTAGCTCAGCCCTTACGCCCTAGACGTGGAGCGTGATGGTGAGCGCGGCCGCAGCAGCGAGGGCCGCCACGGTCCGCACATGGTTCCATGCGGTCCACTTCGTGACATACTCATTCCAATAGCTCGCCGCGTCTTGGGGGTGCACTGTTGCGAGCCTGTTGTTGAGCGGGACGTTGCACACCATCGTCACCCCGATGGTGCCGACGAGGTAGAGGACGCCACCGGCGAGCACTAGCGCCGCGTACCGCTCGCCCCAGGAGATCACGGCCCACACGGCCAGCGCGAGGCTAGCAACGGCAGTCCCGAATAGCGCCGTCATGAAGACGGGGGTGACCGCCAGTATGTTGATCGACTGCATCGCGGCGATCCCCTCCTCCGGCTTCAGTCGCCTCAGTGCTGCCATCACGAACGTCGAGAAGGCGAAGAAGACCCCAGCGACCAGCCCGCACCCCAGGGGCCTCGCGTGCGTAGACGGTGAAGTCCTTGGGCTCCCGGCCCAGGGCGCGCTGCACCCCGTCGGTCAGATAGACGTTGCGCCCGTCCAGGACTTCGCTGAATAGGTAGGTGAGCAGCCACACGAACTCCGCCGGTACGTCTTGCTCGGCCAGCTCGGCAAACGAGCGCACCGCCGCCAGCGTGCCCGGGACTGCGAGGTCTGGGAAATTGGAGACGTACACCGACTCCACGTCGCGCAGTGCGGGCGCCCAGGTCGCCTTATCCTCCCAGTCGAAGGGGGGCTCGCCAGAGCGGGAGCCTACCCTCGTCGGCACCCCGCGCGTCGCGAGACGCAGCGCCACACGGCGACCGGTCTTGCCCGTTGCGCCGAGAACCAGCGTCGTCTGCTTCTTTTGCGTCCTTTTCGTCTTCATCGTCTGCTCCTTCTTCCCGGTACCTCTCCTTTCGCCAATAGCATATCGTCGGGCCGTGTAGAGAAACATCAACCAAAGGGTGGAGCGTGGGGTGGAGATCCATGCCCGGGCGGTTCCACGGCCGTTGAGGCCAGGTGCCCTATCAAACGGTTTCTCGCGAGCAGACGCCTCCATTGCCATTCACCACGGCGAGCGAGGGTTTGATCTGGCGTTCCTCCGTAGTAAGCTTGTGCTCAGGAAGAACCGAGTGGGACCAGCCATCGTGCCCCAAGCGCTAGTAACGACCAAGCTGCGCGTCCCGCAGACACGCCCGAACCTGGTGGAGCGTCCGCGCCTTCGCGACGTCCTCGCCGCCTGTGAGGGGCGCAGGCTGACGCTTGTCTCCGCCCCGGCTGGTTTCGGCAAGACCACGTTGCTCGGCGAATGGGCGGACGATCTCTCGGCGGCCGGAAGGTCTGTGGCCTGGGTCTCCCTGGATGGATCGGACAACGACCCGGTGCGTTTCCTGGCCTACCTGGTGGGCGCGCTCCGCGCAGTCGAAGAAGGTGTCGGCGACGGGATCCTCGCGTCGCTGCGCTCGCCCGGGCCCCCGCCCGTCGAGGCGGTGATGCGGATCCTGGTCAACAATCTGGCCAACGCACATCGCGAGGTCGTCATGGTACTCGACGACTACCATGTGGTGGACTCGGAGCCGGTCCATCAGGCCGTCTCATTCCTGCTCGAGCACCTGCCGGAGAACGCACACCTGATCGTCTCCAGCCGCACGGATCCGCCCCTCCCCCTCCCGAGGCTACGCGCCCGGGCCCAGATGGCCGAGATCAGGGCCGCCGACCTGCGCTTCACCACCGACGAGGCGAGCGCCTTCCTGCGCAACGTAATGGGGCTGACCCTATCGGCGGATGACGTCGCGGCACTCGAAGAGATCACCGAGGGCTGGGTCGTCGCCCTCCAGCTGGCGGCGCTCTCGATGCGCGACCGCGAGGATGCCTCTGGCTTCGCGCGGGCCTTCTCCGGGAGCAACCGCCACGTCCTGGACTTCCTGGCTGAAGAGGTCCTCGAGCGGCAGCCCGAAGGCGTGAGGGACTTCCTGCTCCGGACCTCTATCCTCGAAAACATAAGCGCCCCGTTGTGCGACGCCCTTACCGGCCGCGATGACGGGCAGATGATGCTGGAGAGGCTGGAGAAGGAGAACCTCTTCGTCGTCCCTCTGGATGAGGCGCGATGCTGGTACCGTTACCATCACCTCTTCGCCGACTTCCTGCGCGGCCGCCTCAAGCGCGAAAGACCCCAGAGCACGGGCGAGCTACACCTCCTGGCCTCCGGCTGGTACGAGGACAAAGGGTACATTGCCGAGGCTATCGGGCACCTCATTTCCGCCCCAGACCACGAGCGGGCGGCGCGTCTGATCGAGGGAGAGATCAAGCAAGCCTGGAGCCGCGGCGAGGGGCCCACCGTGCTCCGGTGGCTCGAGGCGTTGCCGGCCGGAGAGAAGCGCCGCAGGCCCCGGCTGTTCCTCCAGCACGCCCAGGTCCTGGTGCTCATCGGCCAACCGGACGGTGTCGAACTTCTCCTGAAAGAGGCCGAGCGGGCGGGCGACGCTCCCGGGCAAGACCGCCGGTTTCTCTTAGGGTTCGCTTCGGCCGTCCGCTCCTGGCGCGCCCGCCTGCGGGGAGACGCCCCCAGCGCGGTCGAGCTGGCCCGGCGAGCCCTCATGCTCCTGCCCGAAGAAGAGGGGCACCTCCGCAACTTCGCCGCTGTGTCCCTGGCAGACGCGCTCAGGACCGCGGGCGATTTGTCCGCGGCGAGCGAGGCTTTCGCGGAAGCCGCCGAGATAGGGCGGGCCGCGGGCCACGTCTACGGGACGCTCAATGCCATGGTCTGGCAGGCAAGGATGCAGGCGCAGCTAGGTCGCCTGCGGGAGGCAGAGGTCCAGTTCCGGCGGGCGATGCGGTTCGTGACCGAGGAAGGCGTCGAGCTGCTTCCTGCCGCGGGGGCAGTCCACATAGGGATGGCCGATCTCCGCTACGAGAGGAACGACCTGGACGGAGCGGAGCGTGAGCTGAAGAGAGGGATCGAACTGGCCGAGCAGACGAGGGAGGTCAGCAACCTGGTGTGGGGCTACGTCACCCTCTCGCGAGTGAAGCGGGCTCGAGGAGACGAGGAGGGCGCCCTTGAGATGACCCACGAAGCGGAGCGGGTTGCGCGCGCCTCTGACGCGGACCTGCAGATCGCCATCGTCGAGGCCTGGATGGCAAGGCTGGGCCAGGCGCGGGGGGACCTCGCGGAGACGGCGGCCTTCGAGCAGGAGCATGCCGTGACCGGGGGAAACGCATCGGACGCTGTGCGGACCATGAACCAGCTCGCTTCGGCGAGGCTGCTGCACGCCCGAGGCTGGTACCGTGAGGAGTTGCGGCTTCTGGAAGAGTCGCGCGAATCGGCGCAGAAGACAGGGCGCACAGGAGACCTCATAGAGATCCTGACCCTGCAGGCGCTCGCGCGTTGGGCCAGGAACGACAAGGAGCAGGCAGTGAGCACCCTGACGCAAGCGTTCGCTATGGGGGAACCGGAGGGCTACGTACGCACCTTCGTGGACGAGGGACCCGTCATGGGTGACCTCCTCTCGGCAACGCTGGAAGCCCGCCAGAGAGGCCAGCTCGACCCTGCGAGCCGCCTACCGGCGCGCTACCTCGCGAAGCTCCTGGCGGCCCTCGCGCAAGAGGACGCTGCTACAAAGCTGCACGAGCCACTACTGAGCGAGCGGGAGCTGGAGGTGCTCGCGCTCATCGCCTCTGGCGAGTCGAACAGGGAGATCGCCAGCAAGCTCTTCGTCTCGGTGAGCACGGTCAAGACCCACATCAACAACCTCTACCGCAAGCTTGAGGCGCACACCCGCACCCAGGCGGTGGCCCGTGCTAGAGAGTTAAATCTCTTCTAGCACAGCAAAGAAGGCCAATAACGTGACCGAGAACCCCGAAAACAGATTGATCTCCACCCTCCGATCCACCCTTCGGCCGATACCGCCCGCTTGGTGCCTCTATATAAAGAGCGTGGGCCACAGGGTCGAGCGGTCCTCGGGGATCGCTCGATCAGACGATCATAGGAAGGGAGCGCTTCGATGGTAAAGACTATGCGGTGGCTCCTCGGCGGGTGGTCGGCTTCCTGGCGCTCGTGGGCGTAGGGGCGGCCGCCACCTACGATCCGATACCGGGCAGGGGATGACACCAACGGATAAGGAGGGGTGGTGATCCTGCGCGTTTGGCGGGCGAGGATCAACCCGGCGCGTATTGACGAGTACAGGCGCTTTGAGACGGAGTGGTTCCTGCCGATGCTTCACAAACAGTCCGGGTTTCTTGCGGTGCTGTTCTTGCGACAAGCCGAAGATCATGCGGCATCGCTCATCATCTGGGAGGACAGAGGAGCGGTAGAGGCAGTCAAGAGCTCGCCTTCTTACCGGCGGGCGGTTCGCGAGCTGGCGGGGAGTGACCTGCTGGCGGGAGAGCAATGGGAGGAGGTCTTCGAAGTGGAGGGCGGAGATCTCCGCGCGGAGACGCTGCTAGGAGCGCTCGGCTCCTGATGCCTCTTCTATTCGGAAAATCGCCAATAGATCATGGCAGGGTACAACTGCTTCCTAGAGCATGAAGAAGATGTGTTCTCGGAGATTCGTACCTTGAGAGGTGCGGAGACGAAAGGGATCATTCAAGATTGGGTGGCTGGCGAACAAGGAGGTTCTTCGGATGAGCGTCTACGTCTTGGTGGGTGGTGGTTGGCTCGGGGGTTGGTGTTGGCAGGAAGTCGCCCGGCGACTCAGGGAAGATGGACACGACGTCTATCCAGTCACCCTCACGGGTCTGGGCGAACGGGTGCACCTCGCCTCTCCTGAGGTCGACCTCGAGACCCACATCACCGACGTGGTCAATCTCATCGAGTTCGAGGATCTTCGTGACGTCGTGCTCCTGGGGCACAGCTACGCGAATCTTGTAGTCACGGGTGTGGCCGACCGGGTGGTCGAGCGCATCTCCCAACTGGTGTACCTGGATACCGGACAGCTACCCAACGGCACAGCCCTCATCGAGGTTTTCCCGGCCGAGGTTAGAGAGCACATCGAGCGGCAGGTGGATGAGTTCGGCGACGGCTGGCGGTTCCCGCTGCCGCCCCAGGAAGAGCTGGCTAACTTCGGCAGCCTGGAAGGGTTGGACGATGCCAACTTAGAGCTGCTGCGCTCGCGAGCCGTGTCCCAGCCGTTCGGAACCTTTACGCAGCCGCTGCGGTTGGAGAACCCTGCCAGGGAAGCGCTGCCCAAGGTAGGCATCGTGTGCAGCTTCTCGCTAGAAGAGGTGCAGGCTATCATAGAGAGCGGCGACCCTGTGTTCCGCGAGATGGCGAGCCCCAGCTGGCGCTTTATCGAACTGCCAACGGGTCACTATCCGATGTTCTCGAGGCCACAAGATCTTGCGGCGGAACTCCTCGAGCTCCCATCGGGGGAGTCTGGACGAGAGGACGGTGAGGACAAGAGCTAAGGGAGACCGGCGAAGCCCTAACTTCCGCGAACGTGCGCCTTCCAGGTACTTCGGTGAATGAGCCTTTCTCGGGTGCGCTGAGCTACTTAGGGCGTTCATCGCTGGCCTCCGCATCACTCCGGACGCTCGTCACAAACGTCTGCAGTGCCTTCTTGAGGTCACTGCCCGACGGGGGTGACTTGGATCCAGCAGCTATTTCACCATAAGCCCGTCCAAAAGCGCTAGGTAGAATGAGCCGACAGCTCGGGCCTCTCCCCAAAGGGTTCGTGTCGCTCCAGTACTCGACGATCTCGCCGTCTCAGCTATCCTGTCGACGACGTCCAATTCTCTGGTTTATCAACCGGAAGACCTTCCACAAAAGGTCCGAAAGCGTCCAGATCAGGAACGTAATCGCGCTACTGTCCATCGGGTGAAGCCGGGTGTTCTGAAACGCAGCAAGCCGCCATTCACCGTCCTGGCGCATGGCGACGAGGGTCTGGATCGAGTCGCGTTCGGGTACAGGGTCGGTCTTGCCGCGCATCACCGTCCCGCCTACAGCGTGCATCAAGGCCACATCAGGGCTCAGGAAGCGCACATCCTTGACCTCCCCCACCAGGCGGCTCCCCTTCAGCCACTTATCGAAGAGTTGCTGGTGGAACGGAGCGATCTCCTGACGGCCCTTGAAGTGTGTGCCGTCGAACCCGATGAGATCGCCATCCTCCGTGAAGACGGCGGCGAAGGCGTCGCCGCTGCCCTGGTTCCAGCCATCCATTAACTGCTGATAGAGAGCCCGGACGGCTGCTTCGTCGGCGGAGTGGTTCGTGGTGTTCTCGTCTTGCATGGGTGCCGTCCTTCCAGAGTTATTGCTCACGCTGTGGTCTCCGTGTTCGTTGGTCATTTCTGTGCTCTCCTTACGAGTTCACGTTTTTGTCGCGCGAACCTCGGAGAATAGCCCTTCCACCAACTTCGGTGAACAGAGGGTGCGAAGGCTTATTCATCGTGCCCGGATTCTCGGATGGCAGCTCCCTTCTTCTTGTCTTTCAGGGCCGGATCGGGATGCAACCATAGCGAGACGTGTGCCGGTTGCATCGTCTCCCTTACTACCCCCACCAGGTCGTCGCTTAAGGCATCCAGGTTCGTCTCGTCCCTGAGCTTTACCGAGAAGGCTTCCAGGGTCTTTGCGGCATCGTACTTCCTCCTGTAGAAGCGCCGATCTATTAAAGACTGGATGCGGCGTCTCAAGGGGTTGAACAGCGCGGCGATCACGAGGGTGGAGATCACTATGGCGAGTTGGGGCTGCTGCTCGTGGCCAGTGAGCACCCGGAAGATAGCCTCGGCTGCCGCCACGCCCCCGAAGTACATCAGCGCCAGCGCGACGGTGAGCGAACCATAGACCAGCGTGCGGTTTATGAGGAGGTCTATGTCGTAGAGCCTGTAGCGTAGGATCGCGATGCCCGCTGCTAGGGGTAGACCCGCAAAGGTGAGGCTCGTGATGTCCTGGGTGACCTTGAGGGCAAGCGACGGTGTCCTCTGGCCGGACAGGAACGGTGCGCTCTGGCCCGACAGAACTCCGACGACGAACCAAGGGACCGCCGTGGCGGCGAACGTAACTGCTAAGAGAGCTGCGGCACTGACAAACCACTTCAGCTGGTGGCGTTCGATCCCCCGCGAGCGTCGGAGGCGTATGATCATCGAAACCGCCGAAGCGACAATGCACAACGGCAAGAGGAAGAAGCCGATGGTTCCGAGCAGCTCCAGGACTTCCCTCGCTGCTTCGAAGCCGAACGGGTTCGCAACCCCAACTCCAGGGGTCTCCTCGAGCCTTCCCGGGAGCAATGCCTTCGAGAGGCTCGAGAAGACCAGCGCAACCACGGCGAGCCCCGCCACCACCCGCCAACGGCTCGAGGGCAGACGTCCGTCCGGGAAGAGCAGAACCAGGTAGGTGCCGACCAAGCCTACGAACGGAACCCAGATCCATTCTCTCAGCCAAGCCGCCACCTGTGCGCCCGGGAGCGAAGCGGGCTGGGAGAGAAGCGCGTAGATGGCATACTCGCCAGCGGTGTTGAAGAGTGCCAGGGCAAGGCCTGCGGCCAGTGAGATCCAGCCGATGGGATTAGCGGGACGCCGGGAGGCAACCAGGGCGCCCACCAGCGTAAAGTCCAGGGTGACTACCAGGAAGATGAAGGGGACGTTCGCCGTACCCCAGACGCCCGCACTCTCCACTACCCGTGTCGGTCTGTTCAGGACCAGGAGCACTGTGGACGCCGAGAGCAGCGCCACGGACATCAGGCCAAGCGACCTGGCCAACCAGGAGGCGGCGCGGGTGCTCATCCCACTGACTCCTCGACCCTGTGTCCTTGCCTCGTCTGTCACAACCCCACTCTACAACACTACCGTCACCCAAGTCTTACGACCGTTACGCCACTGCTGCTCGTCTTTAACCACCCGGGGCTGTCGGACGCCGTCGCCTAACGGAAGATGGCACTCTTCGATAACTTCAGACCACAAGGCCCGATAATCGCTACCGCTTTGATCGCAGAGCCTGTTCGCACGGTACGCTCGAGAAGGGGCGCTCTGTGCCCTAATTGTGCGTGAGCACGCGACGCACCCGTGCTGCCGAGAGGAAGCCCTCCCTTTGCTCCTCGTCCCCGACGTTTCCCGCGAGCATTCTCAAGGTCTGCGCCGCTAGAGAGAACGCCTCCCGGGCTTCTTCGATCTGTCCGCGCTGCTCGTGAAGCTCGCCGATTTGACTCTGGCTCTGCCAGAGTTCCTTAGGTAGTCCGATCCTCTCGGCTAGTGTCCGTGCTTCGTGTAGCTGACCTATCGCCCTTTGCGTGTCGCCCTCGAACTCGCTAAGGACCGCCATGGAGCGAAGGTAGGCTATACGTTCCCGCCCGTTCGTCCGCGGTCGGTCGGTGAAACGTTGCACCACTGCTCGAGCGCGCCGCTCGTCCCCTCCACGCAACAGCGCCTCGACCTCGTAATGGACGTAGAGTCCGTCAAGCACATCGAAGGAGGTACCTGCTTCGTGTGCTCTCCTGGCGTGGGGGTAAGCCTCCTCCCAATTCTCGGAGAGGGCCGCCACCGCGCAGAGGCTGGCGGAGGAAAGCACCTCGTAGTGCGGCCCCAATTGTCCCCCAAGCTCCAGCGCCTCCTCATAGACCTTACGCGCCTCCTGCAGGTCCAATAACGCCTCGTATGTCCGCCCGAGGTGGTCGAGGTTGTGCCACAGCAGAAACATGTCTTGCGCTATGCGAGCCAGCTCGGTCCCTCGCAGGCAGACCTCGAGCGCTTCCTCGTACTCGCCGCTCGCCAAGAGTCCGAGTGAAAGCGCCGGTGAGCCCATCGCCTCGGCCCGCTCGGGCAACTCGCGGGACTTACCAAGCACCTCACGCCCGAACGCGACCCCCTCTTTCAGCCTGCCCTGGAAGACCCGGACGTACGCGAGATACATGAGGCATTGGATCTCCATGGCTTTGTTTCCCACTTTCCACGAGGCCATGAGCCCCATGGCCGTAGGCATCGAAGGAAGGAGCCTCCGCGGTGAAGGTAGTTCGGCCAGCTCCCGGCTCAGCTCAGCACCCTCCTCAGCATACGTCGCCGACTCCTCGAGCCTTCCCCTGAACAACTCCACTCGCGCCAGTGTCTCCAATGCCCGCGCGATCAGGTCCGGGCGCACTTCTAGAGCTCGAGCCGAAGCCAAGGCCTTCCGGGCAAGACGGCCCGAGTGCTCGAATGCCCCCGCCCCGTAGGTCATGACGTCCGCCAGGGTGCACTCTGTCTCTACCAGCCACTCTTCGAGTTCCGCCTCCTCGGCCACCCCTCTAGCCTCCTCCAGGAGCCTCCTCGCCCTCGGGGGGTCGGACTCTTGGTGGAAGGCGAGGACCGCCAGGTTGTTGAGGGCGCCCA
>JAJNDJ010000057.1 GCA_021156345.1 Rubrobacteraceae bacterium
GGGTGGACGAGCTCATAGACTGGATGGTCGACAGGAATCTCAAGCAGTGGCGCATGGTCGTCGAGTACGTCAACCGCCGCCGCCAGGCCGATTACGACGAGGACTTGATCGGGGAGGTCGGCGACAGTTTCGAATACAACCGCGGTCGGCTAATCCAGTCCGTGGGCAAGAACGCCCAGGACGTGGTGCAGCGCTACGACAGGGAGCGCGAGTCCGAGAAGCTGGCGCTCTCCATTCAGGGCGCCGTTACCCAGACCGCCGCGCTCGAGGTCGGGGCCGTCGGTATAGGGGGCGTCGTCGTCGCCATCGCGACAACGCGCTTCCTCGACGTGACGGGGATTATCGCGGCTGCGATAGTCGCCGGCTACGGTCTGTTCATCCTACCGAACCGCCGGCGCAAGGCCCGCGAACAGTTCCGTGAGAAGACTGACTCCCTGCGCAGGCGCCTGGGTGAGGTCGTCAGACGTCAGTTCGAGGTGGAGTCCAACCGCTCCGTCGAGCGTATGCGGGAGGCCATAGGCCCCTACACCCGTTTCGTCCGATCCGAGCACGCCCGCATGACCCGCGCCGGAGAAGACCTGGCAGCCCTCGACGCGGAGTCCCGTGCTTTGAAAGATGAGATCTCCGCCCCCGGGGTCGGGCCGAAGACATCTCTCTAGTACTACATATAGTTATCTATCCGCCTGGTCCTGCATAGCACTTTGAGACTGTGCTAGGATCACCTTCATACCTTAGGAGGGCGGGAACCTACGAAACATACGCTGCGAAAACCGCAGATAACCGATCCCGCGACCGGCGGCAAGGGAGCGCAAAGACGGGCCGGCGCAACGCCAGGCACCCCTGACGTACGGCTGCCTTATAGTCCGGGTCTGGACGGCTTGCGCGCGTTAGCCGTAATCGCCGTACTCCTTTACCATGCGGACCTGGCCTGGATCCCTGGCGGCTTCCTGGGGGTCGAGGTCTTCTTCGTTATCAGCGGGTACCTGATCACGGCGCTGCTGCTCGCGGAGTGGCGCCAGAGGGGTCGCATCGACCTGAAGACCTTCTGGCTGCGGCGCGCGAGGAGGCTTCTGCCCGCGCTCTACGTGTTGCTCGTGACCACGCTGGCCTTCGCCGTGGTCTTCCTGCCCGGTGAGATAGCGGGACTGCGCGGCGACGTGATGGCTGCTTTGGGGTACGTGACCAACTGGTATCTGATCTTCGGCCAGGAATCTTATTTCGAGGCCGTCGGACGTCCTTCGCTGCTACAACATCTGTGGTCGCTCGCCGTCGAAGAGCAGTTCTACCTGATCTGGCCGCCTATTCTCGCCCTCGGGCTCTGTATCGGGGCGACGCGCCTCAGGCGACGGCGCGTGCTGACCGTCGTGATCTTTGGCGCCGTGGCATCGGCGATGGCCATGGCGCTCCTGTACGTGCCCGGCGTGGACCCGTCCAGGATATACTACGGAACAGACACGCGCGCTACGGGGTTGCTTTGTGGGGCCGCGCTCGCCTTTCTGTGGTCGCCGGGCGATAAGTACCGTCCTTCGGAGGCCCGCCATCACAGGCTCGGGCTTCCGGGTCGGTCCCGGTTCAGGCGTCGCTGGGGGTGGACAGCCCCACTCCTGCTGGACATCGTCGGTTTCGCCGCGTTGGGGGCCCTGGTCTGGTTCTGTGTCAACCTCGGTGAGTTCCAACCCTTCCTCTACAGTGGCGGGTTCGCGCTGGTCGGGACCGCGACGACGGCGACGATCATGGCCGTCGTCCACCCACATTCAGTCATAGGTTCGCGCTTTCTCGGGTCGGCCCCGCTGCGCTGGGTCGGGGTGCGCTCTTACGGCATCTACCTCTGGCACTGGCCGGTTTTCATGGTGACCCGCCCTGACCTCGACGTGCCGATCGACGGGTTGCCCCTGCTCGCGCTGCGCCTGAGCGCGACGGTCGTGCTGGCGGACCTCTCCTACCGTTACATCGAGACACCGATACGCCGTGGCGCCCTGGGACGGGCCTGGAGGACGCTCCGCGAGGCGCAGGGACCGCTGCGCCGGCGGCTCCGCCTCCAGTGGGCCGGGGTCCTCGTGCCCATTTTGGCCTCCTGCGCGCTTCTCGGCGTAGCCGTGGCCCAGGCAGAACCGCCGGAGAAACCTTCCTATCTAGCCTCCATGAAGTCCGTACATACAGTGGAACAATCGCACCATGCGTCCTCCACGGCCGGGATAGTGAGTTCCCGTAAGGATGGGCCATCTCTAGAGCAAGAAGGCCAGGAGCAGGTCAAGGCACAGACGGCGGCGAAGAAGACCTGGAATAGCGGGCGAACAGGTTCTTCCGCGTATACCGGCTCTGTGAGCGCCATCGGTGACTCGGTAATGCTCGGCGCCGTCGGAGGACTGCAGAAAGACATACACGGGCTCACAGTCGTTGACGCGGAGGTCGGCCTACAGGTCTATGCCGCTACCGACACTCTGAGATACCGTCGTTCCTTGGGGCAACTTGGGGATGTGGTGATCGTGCACCTCGGTAACAACGGTACATTCACCAAAGGGCAGTTCGACGAGATCATGCGGGTACTCTCCGGCGTAGACAGGGTCGTATTCGTCAACGTGGCAGTCCCCCGCGCCTGGGAGGATCCGAACAACGAGGTGATCGCAGAAGGGGTGGAAAGATACCCCAACGCCGTGCTCGTCGACTGGCACTCGGCTAGCGCGGACCGGCCTGAGATCTTCTACAAGGACGGCTACCATCTCCGTCCCGGAGGCCAACGGCTCTACGCTGACTTGATCTCATCGTACCTCCCCGAAGAGTAGACCGTGATCTAAAGTTCTTCCCTCTCCCCGAGGCGCCGCTCCAGGTAGGCGACGCGCTCCTCCAACTCGGCGATTCGCCGGTTCTTGGCCAGGCATTTCTCCCGCCAGCGGTTTCTGATCCTCTTCTCGAACTGGACCGAGCTCTTCAGAACCTGCCTGTACTCGGCCTCGACCCTGGCACGTTCTTCCTCTATTCGCCCCTCCACGTCCCCATACACCGCTAGTGTAGTCGCTGGCCCAGGAAAGACCGGGGCCTATTGCGGCCCCGGTTCACCTCTGACGCGTGCTACGCGGTCGCCTAACCGTCTGAGGTACCCTCGCCCGTACCTTCGTCGCCGGCTTCGATCTGGATGCGCTTCGGCTCCTGTACGGCCGCCGCGCCTGAGACTCTTACCGTGAGCACACCGCCGTCGAAACGGGCACTGATCTTGCTCTCATCCACACCCTGCGGCAACGTCATGCTCCTCCTGAACGAACCATAGCGCCGCTCCCGCACGTAATAGCCAGAACCTTCACGCTGCTCCTCGGCTTTGCGCTCCCCGGAGATGGTCAGTACCCCATCGTGCAACGTGATGTCTACATCCTCCTGCTTCACACCGGGCAACTCCGCCCTGACGACGATGTCCCCGTCTTCTTGCAGCACGTCGAGCACCGGCGCCCACCGTGTCGGCTCGTCTCCATGCTGCCTCCCCCCCCTGCGGGAGAGGCCGCCGAAGACCTCGTCGAACATCCGGTTCATCTCGCTCTGCATGTCGTAGAAACCGCGGTAAGGTCTCATGGTCATCTCGACTACCTCCTTACGCTCTCCGGCTCCCTACTAGAGCCACCCCTCTCGACTGCCCAATTCACCGAACTGCGAAGCCATGTCTGGACTGGCTACTGTCTGTGGCTGATACCGAAGCTGGTCCTCTCGGTGTCCCAGAACAGGATTACGCCGTGATCCGCCATTACGTCCGACACCCCGACGAGGTGCCACTCGTGCCTGTCGCCTTCGTCGAGGGCGCTCTGAATCTGCTCCCTGACATTCGCGTTCTGGTCCACCGCAAGCTCTTGAGCGTAGTATCGGCCGTGCTGTTCGCCTGCCATCCTATGCTCCCCTTTCCTTGGCTCCTCGAATTCACAGTATAGGCATGAGTTCGGCCCTACAGCAACCTTGCCTGGATAGCTCGCTACGGTTCTATTCACCTCACTTTGTAGAAGGCGTTTTCTGCAGAGTTCGCAACTACTAGCAACGCTCTGGCAACACCAAAGATACCCCACGTAGAGCGGAGGAGATCTGATGAGCGAGCAACATAACCGCGACGCCCTCGGGCGATACCGCCAGGAGTTTTTCGAGCGCCAGAACATGGCCCCCATAGACGATCTCATGCACGACGATTACAGAGTACCCCCAGTCAGGCGAGAGGATTCGCGGCAATGACAAAGCGTGTACCGTCTATGAAAACTATCCAGGCATACCGGACCTGATCGACCACACCCACAGGCTAGACGGGGACCTGGCTGTGGTGGAGATGATCCTCGACTACGACGGCAAGCGCATATATGTCTGCGACCCGTAGGGGTCGTCTGCGCGGCGTCCACTACGACCTTGTAGAACGTTATAGTGGTCTTGCTGGCCAAGAGGAAGATCGGGATGTGGACACATGAGATGTTTTCTCTTACCTCGTTTCGACAGGTTTTGTGGAAGTGGTGAGCGTCCTTATTCACCTGAGTGCGTAGATGGAGGCATTGTCCGAGATACATGCCGCAACGATGGTTCTTCTGTAGCGAGGCTTCGCTGTTTGCGTTATCCTATATACATGGAGATTAAGAAAAGATCAAAAAGATCAAAAAAGGAGGGGTGTCCGAGTAAATGAGTAGGTTAGAGCAGACCCTCAACAAGCCGATCATCGTGCTGGTGGTGGGGGTGGTCGCCGTGGCCCTCAATGTATTGTTGTACTTCGGCTACTTCCTTCCCAGAATGAAGCCGCTTATCGCGCACATAAACCCCATTGGCATCTCACTTCCCGAGGCCATTAGTAAGTCGGTTCCTGAGGCAGGTAGTAAGACTGACTCCGAGGCAGGTGGTACGTCTGATTCCGAGACTGGTAGTAAGTCAGTTCCTGAGGCTAGTAGTATGTCAGTTCCTGAGGCCAATAGTACGTTGATTGCTGAGGAAGCTCTCGAGTCGGCTTCCGCTTCATCTTCCGCTTCATCCTCCGCTTCATCTTCCGCCTCATCTTCCTCCGCCTCATCTTCCTCCGCCTCATCTTCTGCGTCGCCGCCGTCTGAGGAGAAGTCGTCCTCGCCTGCTGCTGAAGCGTCTTCGCCTCCTGAGGCGTCTCCACCTGAGGAGAAGTCGTCCCCGCTTCCTAAAGCGTCTTCGCCTCCTGAGGCGTCTCCGCCTGAGCAGCAATCATCCCCACCTGCTGCTGAAGCGCCTCCGCCTCCTGCGGTGCAGTATGAATAAGCCACGGTGATAGGGTCTGTAGCCGATGTGTCTATCGCAGAGATGGTCTATTATTCCCCGTTAGATACGTAACGGGGTGGGGGTCTTCTTCCTTTCTTCCTCCCGGCCAAATAAGGAGTTAGGGATGAGAAGGATCGTTTTGTTGCTGTTGTCGACGGCGGTAGGTCTTCTCCTTGCCAGCGGAGCTGTACTGGCGTTGCCATCGGAGAGGCCCGACCAGACTCCGATGGTCAACGGGACCGTACGAGCGATCGAGCAGGTCGGCACCAACATCTGGCTTGGCGGCAAGTTCACCCAGGTCAAGCAGCACAGCGGCACCGTGGTGGCCAACGTCTCAAACCTGGCCGTCTTCGACTCGAAGACAAACAAGTACAAGAACATCGCGCCTAAACTTGGCGGCACGGATTCCGAGGTGTGGGACATGACCCTCTACGGCCAGGACGTGCTGATAGCGGGCAACTTCTCTGGATCTAGCAGCACCCAGAAGAACCTGCTCTTGGTCGACGGCAAAACTGGGGATGTGATCCGGTGGTACAACGCGCCTTCGCTGAAGTCAGTTCTTGCGGCGCCCGCGCTTGGAAAGGTCTATGCTGGTGGAGAGAGCCTCACTGCCTTCGAGCTAAGTGGCAAGAAGCTGTGGACCAAAGCGAAGACCACCGTAGACACCACCCGCTACCCTGACGCGCCGTCGCCTGGCTACCGCGACCTGGAGCTCGACGGCCAGACGATCTGGGCTGCTTGCGCCTGCGACGCGGTGGGCGCAAGGTGCTGGTCAAGCTGAGCACCAAGGGAGTCCATGTCACCTCCTGGCGCGCCCAAGCAGACCCTGCCTCGTGGGGGATGTCGTTGGTTGAGGCCAACGGTGCGCTGTACCTAGGGACGGGGGGCAGCGACTACTTGGCCAAGTACGATAAGAAGGCAGGAGGCACCCGCGGGTGGGTGCGCGACACCTCGGGCTCGGTGCAGGTGGTAGAAGTGATGGACGGACAGCTGGTGATCGGCGGGCACTTCTGGGAGGTCGCCGACCAGCTTGGCGACAAGTGCGGGCACCGAGCGGGGGGCACACAGGCGCTAGATCCCAATGACGAGTGCGCGACCAGAAAGGGCATAGCCGCCTACTCGTTTCGCGGACGACTCGACACCAAATGGAGCGCGATGTATGCGGGCAAGTACAGCCTGGTGTGGGCGCTGCACGTTGATGGAGCTAGGCTGCACACAGGAGGAGAGTTCCTCACCGTAAACGGGGTTACCCAGAACTACTACGCCCGGCTCTCGCCGGCTTCTATCAAGGGCAATGACCAACCCAACACCCTTGCAGGCACCCCTAATGATGACACTATCTACGGCTACGGTGGCGCTGACCGCATCCACGCTTGGGGTGGCGCCGACACGTTGCGCCTTGGCGCCGGTCCGGACCAAGGTCAAGGTGGGCGTGGCGACGACCATATCCGCGCGGTAGATGGGAGCAAGGACGAGATCTCCTGTGGCCCTGGATCTGATCGCGTCAAAGCCAACCCAGGGGACAGCCTCACAAAGGGGTGTGAGAAAGTGGAAAGGGCTGGCAAGAAGGTCGCCTAGGGAGGACTAGCTGAGCGCTCCAAAGTCCAGCGGTATACCCAGTAGGAGGGGTTCCTTGCCTTGCTCCACTGGACGCTCAGTGGCACTGGGCGCCGCCAGAGTCGGTGAAGCTCTCACCCTCCACGGGGACAAACTCCCACTCGTAGCTCTTGGGGTGCAGGGTGAGCTTGAGAACGCCGTCGGTGCCGTCGGTTCGCACCTCGCTGTTAGCGATAGGGTCCGAGATCGGCCCCTCGCCTCCGCCTCCGCCGGTGCCCACTACGAACTGGCGGATGCCCTCCTCGGGATCTGCCCTCCCCTGCGGGTCCTGCGGGGAGAAGCGCTCGTAGTTGTGCTCGTGGCCGGAGAAGACCACGTCGGCGTCCGCCTCATAGAGCGCCTCCCACAGCTCCTCCACCCCCCCGGCAGTGGGGCCATGTTTCTCCCCGGAGCTGAAGCGTGGATGGTGCATATAAGCGAGGGTGCACCGCGCCTCGTCGTTGGCAGCGAGGTCCTCCTCGAGCCACCTCGTCTGGGGGGAACCAGGGCCACAGCGAACCTCCTCGCAGTTGCTGTTGAGGGCTACCACGTGCCAGGACCCCACCTCGTAGGAGTAGTAGCCCCCCTCGGGGTCGCCTGCGGCCTCACCGAAGTACTCGAAGTAGCCTCTGGCCCCTTCGGTGTAGTACTCGTGGTTGCCGGGGACAGGCTTGGTGCGCCCCTTGAACCGCCCCCACGACGGCTCGTAGCATTCTTCGAAGTTCGCCGCCGTGCCTCGGGGGTAGGCCTCGTCGCCCAGGGCCAGGACCGTCCCATCGATGCCCTCGACCAGTTCGGCGGTAGCCTCGTCGCCCTCGGTGCGGCAGCTGGCGATGTCGCCCGCCGCGACCACCTCCGCGGAGGGGGTCGGTTCCGAATCGCAGCCCACGGCGATGAGGAGGACTGCGACGGTAGCCACGATGACTCCCGTCGCTATCCTCCTACTGGCTCCGACGACTCTGATCATCTTCCGGTTACCCATGAGGGTAAGCTATCCGAGGGATGTGTAGATGGCTATGATCCCGATCACGTGCCAGAGCCGGGGACTCCCACGAACTACTGGCCAAATCCACGCTCGAATCCCTTTCTGACGGTTTCGAAAGGGCGCCTTCTCCAAAGTTCGTCAAGAGATTCCCAAACTACTCCGTTGGGAGTTGCCTCATCCACCCCAAAGAAGGTAAGCTGTCTCTCTTGGAAGCTGCATCGAAGGCGGGAGAGACTCTTACTCTCGCGGCCGGGAAGGAGACATGCATGAAGAGAACCATGCTGTTGATAGCGTCGATGATGCTAGCGCTGCTGGTAGCCGCGGGGGTGGCCCTGGCCCAAGACGGGGTGAGTAAAGTTTGCAATGCCAACTGCCGCGGTACCGACCGCGATGATCAACTTAGCGGTACGTCCAAACGTAATGCCATAGAGGGCCGAAACGGTGCCGACCAAATAGAAGGGAAAGGCGCCAAAGACACCCTCAACGGTAACCTTGGCTCTGACGCCGTTTACGGCGGCAACGGCGAGGATAAACTCTACGGCGGAGGCAACGACGACTACATGCAAGCTGGCATCAAAAGCGACTATATAGGCACGGGTTCGGGAAATGACGTGATCGCGGCGAAGGACGGCTTCAGGGACCAAATATACTGCGGCAGCGACTACGATCGGGTCCACGTCGACCGCATCGACGTCTTGCACCGGTGTGAGAAGAGGCTAAGTGACAAGCCGCAACCGCAGTTGTAGACTCTAGCTGTAGCCTCAAGAGAAAGAGGACTGCAGTGTTATTTCCCAGTCCTCTTTCCTTTCCCTGTCCACCCGTGTGCGTGGAAGATGTTCTCAGATATTCGCCTTTCTGAAACTCTCAGATGGTGTCAAAATTCTCATCCCGTTCACACTCAATTCACATCTTTACCCACTACACTCCGCCCAACAGCCACCTAAAGAAAGGGAGATACGGAAAGTGTACGTGAAGAAGGTGCTTCTAGCAGTGGCGGTCGCCATGGTGGTCCTCGTCGGTGCCGGCGTAGCATATGGCGCAAACAACAGCTCCTCGAAGACGGACGAAGATGAGTCCTACAAGGGCAGCGTCTCCGTTGCGGGCAAGAACGAGTCTTCCATGCAAAAGCTGGCCAACATAGACCAAGCCGCCGCCGAGCAAGTCGCGCTCAAGGCTGTGCCCGGCAAGGTCCATGAGGCGGAGCTAGAAACGAGCGATAACGGCTACGCGGTCTATGACATCGAGATCGCAGGCGACGACGGCAAGGGTCACGAAGTGACAGTGGACGCCGGCAACGGCAAGGTACTCTATCAGGATCTCGAAGAGGAAGCCGACGAGTCAGACGGGCGTGACGATACCGAAACCGCTGATGATGGCTCAGACGATACAGAAGACGCCGATGATGGGGCAAGCGATACGGAAGACGCCGATTGAGGAGGCTCCCTATCGGCTAACGACAGGGCCGCTGTGACGGCTCGAGTTCGAAGGTCCCCTCGTGGATGGGTGCGGCCAGGGAGAGATGTCCTGGCCTTTCCTATTACCCTCATTTACCGAAGTGCCACTTCGATACCATCGCCGCAGCGGTGGCCGCTACCTCTACTGAGCGCCTCTAACAATCGCTCACCGATGCCGACCTGGACTCCATTGGTGTTCGCTCCAATCCCAGATCCGGCACCAGACCTACCGGGATTGGGTCTTCTCGAGCCCGATTTGTGGTCGCTACTGGCCGAATGCCCACCTTGTCGACAAGCTGGTGCTATCTGCGAACTTGGAACGTAGCGGGTTCTCCGAGGTTCGCGCCAGCGGTTTACCGTCTCAGCTAGCACCGCCCCTGAGTGCCTGCTCTCCTTCGGGCGTTATGACCAGGAAGCCGCTCGAACCCGCCTCCGCCGAGGCGTACCCTACGTCTACCAGCTCCGCGGCCAGCCTCTCGCTCAATGCCCTGTCGTCCGGATTCCCCTCCGGGTCCAGGCCCGCACCTTCGGCGACCTCCGAGACCATCGCCGGCCTCCCTTCCTCGGCCCCGCCGCCCAGGTCGCTAAGCGTCCACAGGAACTTCTCGCGCAGTTCTTCCAGCCTCTCCGGTGACCTGCTCGCCAAGACTTGTACCTCCTCGTATCGCTCGCTACTCGAAAGGATACGCGCAAACGCCTCGTCGTGCTCGGTACCCATGGTGCGAACTTCGGGTGTAGGGTCCTCGGAAGATTCGCCTGTGGAAAGCTCGAGCCGGACGCAGCAGACGACGGCGACCGGCTAAAGCCCCCGTCTGAGGGCCGATAAGACGTCCTGAGGACCGCGGTACTCGCCTTCCGGGAGCCGCTTGCGCAGCTGGCCGATGAGCGGGCCCGGCACACCGTTGCGCTCTAACCTGCCGAGCAGCTCCTCCTTGCTGGCGGGGAAGTGTACGCCCTCCAGGTACTTACCCACCTGGGCGGGCAGTCGTTTCCTCAAGAAATCTACGGTCCTTCGCCTCCTCTTGGCCGATCACTGGCCTCATTGTACCGCGGCGGGCTAACCCCGCTTCCACTCCAGCAGGTTCGCGGAAGTTGGTCCCTAGCCGGTCCTACCACTACGTGCTGATGATTTGCGCCCAGGACCTGCCTTCACTATAGATCAGTGTGGATATACTTACAGCGATATTAAATGAGGACATGTCCCTCAGAGAGGTCATGCCTGGGCGATAGAGTACGAGTACCCGAACGTGAGAGGCCTACCAAGAGGGGTCGATCGGCTCTTGTCAAAGGGGCTGCGTATTGAGAATTCGTGCAGAGACTGAGGAGTACGAGTGAACAGCATCGTTAAGTACACGCCCCCCGCTGAGGACGGAGCGTTTGTTTCTATAGCAGACACGGCAAGGTCGGCCCGCCGGCGGCTGTGGATAGTTATCCTACTCCCTATTCTCACTGTGGGCACCGCTGTAGGAGTGAGTCTCCTGCAGACACCCGTATATGAGGCTTCCGCTAGGGTAGTAGTGAGCCCAAGGGAGGGTGCAACCCAACAAGATAATCTCTCGAATACGATTTCGGGGCTTCAGGCGCTTGCCATCGAGATGGAAGCGGCGGGGCTGAACCGCTCGATGGTCGAAGATATTGTAAAGGCTCAAGGCGAGCCTGGCGCAGTATCCGAGGCAGATCTCAACAACAATCTAACCATCGCGCAGTTGGAAGACACCCGGTTTCTTACGCTCACTTACAATGATACCAACAAGATCAGGGCGCAAGAGGTTGTCAACAACGCCGCCGAGATCTTCGCAAAAAAGGCTCCCGAAGCAAGCGGGGTGGCAGCCGATGCAGCGGTGAGGGTGAGTGCTTATGCTGGAGTGCCCCCTGCCCCCGAGGAACCCGACCCGGTGCGCAACGGACTAGGGGCGCTCGTCATAGGGCTCATGCTCGGCGTAGGCTTGGCCTTCCTGCTAGAGTATCTCTACCTCAGCGGTCTACGTTCGCCGGAGAAGGTTGAGCAAGTCTCGGGCGTGCCCACTTTCGGCACCATACCGGACTTCAAGGCTGCTCGAGCAAGAAAGGGGAAGAGCGGGCACGTAGCCTAGGATGCGCCATTCCTATTCTTGCCCTTGTTCACCACAGTTCCGGGAAGTCGCGTTCTGCGAAGACGGCAACGTCGCGGTAAGGAAGCTTTCAGGGGCTCTCGGAGAGCGTTGTCGAAGGGCTGATAATGTCGGGGTCGGTCACGACGTCGAGCAGGGTGACCGTGTCGGTGGCTAGCGCGGCCTTCATCGCGGGCGCCAGTCCGTCTGGGTCGCGCACTGTGTGGCCTTCGGCGCCGAGGCTCCTGGCGTAACCGGCGAGGTCCACATCTCCTATCTCGACGCCGGCCGTGCGGCCGAGCGCCTGCTTCTGGTGCATCGCTATTGTGCCGTGTAGTCGATTGCGGAAGACGACTACTGTGATGGCGGCGCCGTACCTGACCGCCGTCTCGATCTCCTGGCCCGTCATCAGGAACCCGCCGTCG
>JAJNDJ010000058.1 GCA_021156345.1 Rubrobacteraceae bacterium
CGAGAAGTTCACCAGGAGGCTGAGGGAGGAGGCGCGGAACCTGACCGTGCACGAGTACGACGGGGCCGTGACGCTGCGGGAGGTCGTTGGCGCCGTCGGAACCTTCGAATACTCGGCCAGGATCGCCGATGAGATAGAAGCTCACGTCAGGGAGCTTGGCAGCGAGGGCCGGCTGGTCGAGATGCAGCTCGAGCAGGCCTTCCACGGCGTTCCCGAGCAATACGAAGCTCTGCTGAGGGATTACGTCGCGGAAGAGGCGGACTACAGGGGCGTCAGGGAGGACCTCAAGACTCTATCGGCCGAGCAGCTCTCGGACTCGGCCGAGATCGCCAATACCCTCGGCTACGGCTCACCTGGCCGGCTGGAGGAGTTGTTCATCAAGCCCCGCGGATACCGTCAACTAGAGCGGGTGCCACGCCTGCCGCGCAGGGTCGCCGAGAGCCTCATCAGGGAGTTCGGCTCTCTCGAAGAGATCCTCGACGCGACCGAGGAGGAGCTCGATGAGGTAGAGGGGGTCGGCCAGGCCCGCGCCCGCACCATCCAGCGCGGCCTCGAACGTCAGCGCAGCCTGGAGACCACGGGCGAGGTCTCATAGAGGACAGGGGATCAGCGATCGCGCTAGTGCTCGCCGGCGGGACAGGCCGCAGGATGGGCCGCCCCAAGCAGTTTATCGAGCTCCTCGGCAGGCCGGCCCTCCACTACACGATGCAGGCCTTCGAAGAGTCTCCCGAGGTCGCCAGGATCTACACCGTCGGCGACGGGCAAAGGATCGAAGCCCTCGTGCAGGCGGCCGGCATCAGCAAGTACGCTGCCTGCGCCGAACCTGGCGAGGCCCGCTCCTTCTCGACCAGGAACGGCCTGCTCCTATGCACGGAAGACCCGGAGACCATCGTGCTGGTGCACGACGGGTCTCGTTGCCTGGTCACGCCCGACCTCATAAAGCGCGTCGTAAGGGCGGCTGATGGAGCTAGCGAGCCTGACGGCGTCGTCCCTGGGGTACCGGTCTCTGACACCATCAAGGTCGCCAGGGAAGGCACCGTCGCCGAGACTCTGGACAGGACGAACCTGTGTGCGGTCCAGACGCCCCAGGCGTTCCGCCTCGGCCTGCTGCGCGGCCTCCACGACTCGTCCGAAGAGTCCCTCCGCGCCGCAACCGATGAAGCCTCCCTGGTCGAGCGGGATGGAGGTCGTGTGGAGGTCGTCGCTGGGGAGAAGACCAACATCAAGCTGACCTCCCCTGAGGACCTGGTGTTCGCTGAGGCCATACTAGCCGTACGCGAGGGTGCCGCCCGAGAGGCCCCGCCTTGATGCGGATCGGGCTCGGTGTCGACGTCCATGCCTTCGCCGCGCCTGATGAGGGGCGCAGGCTCGTACTCGGGGGGGTCGAGATCCCCTCCGATAGAGGCCTCCTCGGCCACTCCGATGCCGACGTGCTTGCCCACGCCGTTACGGACGCCCTTCTCGGGGCGGCAGGCCTCGAGGACATCGGCCACTACTTCCCCGACACGGACGAGCGTTACAGGGACGCCGACTCCATCGGGTTGCTGCGCGAGGTTCGCGGGCTCGTCGGAGGGTCGTGGAGTGTTGCCAACGTGGACGCCGTCGTCATCTGCGAGCGGCCAAAGATAAGAGACCACAGAGGGGCCATGCGGAAGAACCTCGCCGCCGCCCTGGGAACAGAAGAATCCCGCGTCGGCGTACGAGGCACCACGACCGAGCGTCTCGGCTTCCCAGGCAGGGGTGAGGGCATAGCCGCCCAGGCGGTGTGCCTGCTGGAACGGCGTTGAGCGGGATCAGGGTCCGCTTCGCCCCGAGCCCGACAGGGCTCCTCCACCTCGGTGCGGCCCGCACCGCGCTCTTCAATTACCTCTTCGCCAGGCATCACGGGGGAGATCTGATCCTCCGTATCGAGGACACTGACAGGGAGCGGAGCAGACCCGAGTTCGAACACGCACAGCTCGAAGACCTCGAATGGCTCGGCCTGTCTTTCGACGAAGGGCCTTACCGCCAGAGCGAACGCAGTGAACTCTACGAGGGTGCTGCGCAGCGTCTGACGGATGCCGGTCTTACCTACGAGAGCACGGACGAGTCGGGACGGCGCGCGCTCTACTTCCGCCCGCCACAGCGTGGGGGTAGCTTCGTGGATGAGTTGAGGGGAGAGGTGACGTTCGGCGGCGTAGAGGACTTCGTGATCCGAAAGTCCGACGGCACGCCTTCGTACAACTTCGCCGTGGTCGTCGACGATCTGGAGCTGGGGATAACGCATGTGATCCGGGGCGAAGAACACCTCTCCAATACCGCCCGCCAGACGCTACTCTACAGGGCGTTCGGTGCGACCGAGCCCCGGTTTTTACACCTCGGCGTCATCCTCGGTCCGGACGGCAAGAAGCTCTCCAAACGCCACGGCGCCGCGAGCATCGTGGACTTTCGTAGGGAAGGATACCTGCCCGAAGCCTTGGTGAACTACCTCGCCCTGCTCGGCTGGAACCATCCTGAAGGGAAGGAGGAGTTCGCAGGGCTCGATGAGGTCTCGCGCGAGTGGGACCCTTCACGGCTAGGGACGAGCCCGTCAACCTTCGATCCGGACCGTCTGCTGTTCTTCAATGCCAACCACATCCGGCGCCTGCCTGCTGAGGAGCTTCTCACGCGCCTCGAGCCGTTCCTCGATGAGCCGCTGCCAAGCGGGCGGGAGCCCGGGGCACTCGAGGCCATAAGAGAGGATATGAAGACCCTCTCGCAGGCGTCGCGGCTGCTGCTTGGGATCATGGGTCCCGTGAACCCTGACGTTCTCGTAGAGGAGCTGCAGGATTCGAGTGACGAGGTCTTCGCGCACGCGGCCGCCGGGCTGGAAGGCCGGGAATTCGGGGATGTGGAGGAGGCGCGTGACTTCGTGGCCGGGCTTCGCGCGTGGGCGAAGGAGCGGGGGATAAAGACCAGGGATCTCTTACACCCACTGAGGCTAGCGCTCACGGGCAAGAACAGGGGGCCTGAGATAGCTTACCTCTTCGCGGTGTTGGGTGCTGAGGAGGCCAGGGAGAGGATACTGCGGGCTAGAGAGGCTAGACTAGGGGCATGAGTTTGCTCGTAAAGGACAGCATGAGCGGCAAGATGGTCGAGGTGGGGGAGAATGGCGGGCTCGGCCTCTATATCTGCGGTCCTACCGTCTACGATCACATCCACGTCGGTAACGCGCGGGCGCCCTTGTTCTGGGATGTGGTGGCCAGGTATTTGAGGAGCCGGGGTTACGATGTGACGTTTGTCCAGAACATCACGGACATAGAGGACAAGATCATAAACAAGGCCAACCAGGAGGGGGTTTCCTGGCAGGAGATCGTAGACCGCTACACGGGCTCTTTCCATGAGCGGCTGGGGATGCTCGGCATAGGGCCGCCAGATATCGAGCCGCGCGCCACCGAGCACATCCCCGAGATGATCTCCCTGATCGAAGAGCTCAAAGAGAAGGGCCACGCGTACGCCCCCGGCAACGGTGACGTCTACTACTCGGTGGAGAGCTTCCCGCCCTACGGCACCCTGAGCCACCAGCGTCCCGAAGAGATGCGCGAGACGGAGAAGGGCCAGACCGGCTTCAAGAGGAGCCCGCTGGACTTCGCGCTGTGGAAGGCCTCCAAACCGGGGGAGCCATCCTGGGAGAGCCCGTGGGGCCCAGGGCGTCCTGGCTGGCACATCGAGTGCTCCGCGATGGTGAGCAAGCACCTGCCCGATGGTGCTGACATCCACGGCGGCGGCACGGACATACGCTTCCCACACCACGAGAACGAGCTAGCCCAGAGCGCCGCGGCCCACCCAGGCCAACCATTCGTCCGTGCCTGGGCCCATCACGGTATGGTGACGCTCACGAGCGGAAAGATGGCTAAATCCGTCGGGAACGTGCTCGACGTAGTAAGGGCAGTGGACCTCCACGGCCGCAACGCCGTGCGGATGTGGCTCCTGCAGAGTCATTACTCGCAGCCTATAGAGTATTCAGAGGAGATCCTGGAAGAGAAGCGCCGCTCCTACGAGCGGCTTATGCGTCTGTACCTTCAGATCTCCGGCTCGCAAAGTTCCTCGGAGCTCTCTGACGTGCTGGCTGCCAGGCTGCGCGAGAGCTTCGATGCGGCTATGCAAGATGACCTGAACACCCCGGCGGCCCTGGCGTCACTCTTCGAGGTCGCCGGAAGGGCGGGACGTGAGATCTCCACGCGTCCCGAAGCCGCCGGCGAGTTAGCGTCGCTCGCAGAGGCCGTAGAGGAGGTCATGACCATCTTCGGGTTCGACCTGGCGCAGGAGCTGTCTACGAGGGTGGAAGGCGTGGACATCAGGTACTCCGAGGAGCCTGGCGCGGAGGTTCTGGAGCGTGTGGCCACGAGAGAGAGAGCAAGGCTCGAGAAGAACTGGGCCACCGCCGACCGGCTGCGCGACGAACTCCACGCCGATGGGTGGGCCGTGGAGGATACGTCTGAGGGTCCGATCCTCAGCCGACGGTAATTGAAACAGGAGACTATCTATGGCATAAGGCCCGTGGTCGAGGCTCTAGGGAGCGGGCGTCGAAAGGTCTTCGAGGTCATCGACGCGGTGGGAAACGAGGAGGTCGCGAAGGCCGCCGGCGCGCGCGGCGTAGAAGTAAAACGCGCATCCAGGCAGAGGGTAGAGGAGTTTGCCAGGGGCGGAGTTCACCAGGGCGTAGCGGCCCACGTCGGACCATATCCTTATTCCGGACTGGGGGAGATCCTCTCTCCCCCTGAGCCTCTGGTACTCCTGCTCGACGGCGTCACCGACCCGCGCAACCTAGGGGCCGTCCTGCGGGCCGCGGACGGGGCCGGAGCCAGCGGGGTCGTCATCCCGAAGGACAGGGCCGTAGGGGTGACGGCTGCTGCAGTCAAGGCGAGCGCGGGTGCCAGCGAGCACGTGCGGGTCGCCAGGGTGACGAACCTCAGGCGGGCCGTGGACACGATGAAGGGGGCTGGCCTCTGGGTCTACGCTGCCGAGGTCGGCGGGACGCCATACACGGAGCTTGATCTCGCCGGGGCCGTGGCGCTCGTGCTAGGCAGCGAGGGGCGAGGCGTGCGGCGGCTCGTGCGCGAGGGGTGCGACGGGACGGTCTCCATCCCCATGCTAGGGGCCGTCGAGTCTCTAAACGTCTCGGTTGCGTCCGCAGTATTGCTCTACGAGGCGCGGAGGAGGCGCGGGTGGCCCTGATCCTGGACGGCTACAACCTCATCGGCGCCCTCGACCGCTACAGGGGAGCAGGGACCCTCGACGCCGCCCGCGACCTCCTGGTAAACGACGCCCTGAAGGCGGCGGGGTGGACGGGTAGGCCTATTATCGTCGTCTTCGACGCACACCGGGGTCCCGAGTCCGAGAGGGTCGAGTCGCGGGCCGCCGGTGCTGTGCGTGTGATCTACAGCGCCCCAGGGGAGTCTGCGGACGACGTGATCGAACGTCTGCTGTCCAGACTGGAGGGCTCAGCGACGGTTTATACGGCTGATTTCGCCCTGCAACGCACGGCCCTTGCCCGAGGGTCGACCCGCGCCACCCCACGCGAGTTCGCGAACCTCCTGGACGAGCTGCCGGCCATAACCCGCAGTCCCGACGTCCGGCGCAAGTCCCGTATAGCAGACCGACTTTCGTTGGAGACCTTGCGTAGACTGGAAGAGATACGCCGGCGCGCCGCCGATGGCGACGCTTAGCACGCTCCGGCCCGGCGGGCTCCGCTTTCAGCAAAGAACTAGCACGATGTCGGCACAGGGCTTGCGCTGTTACAATCTCTGGAGCGTGCCGGCGAGCTGATCTCATAGGGCTCTTGCTGAAAGCGAGGACCGAAGGTCCGAAGCGTGCTGAGAGTGGAAGCCGCAGGCCGGAACGTGCTGACAAGCGAGGGCCGTAGGCCGGAGCGTGCTGACAAGCTGGCGAAGCCAGCGTGCGGCGCGCCGCCTGCGGCGGCGCGCCCGGGTAGCTCAGAGGTAGAGCAGCCGCCTTGTAAGCGGCC
>JAJNDJ010000059.1 GCA_021156345.1 Rubrobacteraceae bacterium
AGATCTATCCCCATCGACATCCGGTATGCTCCAGAGACCGTCGAACCTGTCAGGATCAGAATGCTCGCGTCAGGGTTCCGTTCTACGAAGGTTTCGGCCAGCGCGAGCGTGCGCCTCAAGTGCCCAAGCCCATAGGAATCGTGGGAGTACATCAAGATTCTCACTTTTGCTCCCTCTCTGTCGGCAAACGTGTCATGCTAGAAAGCAGTTTGCTCTGCGAAGGTAAATGCACAGTAAACCCAAGATAACAATGCTCTAATTTTCGGCCTGTATAAAGAGATCTTTATCGTGCTTTTAGGCTGGTTTTATGATGCTCATCCAATATCCAATGTGGGTAACTTTGCGAGAGCAGCGAGAGGCAATCCTGAAAGGACGATCACGCTCAAACCAACTTTGTTCGTACTGGGGGTTCTGGCCTCCGCTCTGATGCTGGCGCTGGTAGGGTTCGGCATCGGCTGGTTCTTGTCTGGTCAGCAGATATCCAACCTGGAGGAAGGCCAGAGCTCACCGTCGGCCATATCCAACACTACCACGAAGCCGGACGCCTCCTTGCCGAAAGCCGACGTGCCGGGTGAGGATTTCTCCGACTTACCCCGCTACCCGAGCTCGGTTCGCATCAAGTACGAGCGGCGCGTGTCCAAAGTTGGGCTCGTTCTGGTCGATACCGAATACGTTGCCTCCGCCAAACTCGCCGATGTGCGGGAGTTCTACCGCGGAGTCTTCCGGACCGAAGGTTGGCACGAAGCAGGTCTCGATGTCTCAGAAGGTGAGTGGGACTTCCTCGTCACCAAAGGAGATAGGGAGGCCGTGATCGAGATCGAAATCCGAAGAGGATTGGTCGAAACAGAGATCGAGGTGAGCGAGCCTCAGAAAGAAAGGGAAGCCCGAAAAGTTTCCGCCTCACCCCAGAGACAGGAACAGGCTGCTCCCTCGACTACTCCGCCTTCAGACGGAGACGAGGACTCTGGCGACGGTACTGAGGGTGACTAGAAATCTCCTGGTGGTTCGAACCTGTAACCTGCGCCCCGGACGGTGGTGATCAGTGAGGGTTCTCCGGGACGGTCGATCTTGCGCCGCAGGTGCGTCACGTACACGTTCACCACGTTCGAGCCGGTATCGAAGGAGTAGTCCCATATGGCCGATAAGAGCTGCCCTCTGCTCAGGACCTGTCCCCGGTGGCGCATGAAGTGTTCCAGCAGGGCGAACTCCCGGTTCGAGAGTTCTATGCTCTCGTCGCCGCGCCAGACGCGACGCGAGAGCAGGTCGATGCGGAGGTCGCCGGCTTTGAGCCACATGGACTCGGGCTGCTCGGTGCGCCGGGTCAGGGCCCTGATCCGCGCGAGCAGTTCCTCGAACTCGAACGGCTTGGTCAGGTAATCGTCGGCGCCGGCGTTGAGGGCGGTCACCTTGTTGAGGAGATCGTCGCGGGCGGTCAGCATGAGCACCGGCAGTTCGGGCCGCAAAGCACGGATACGCCTCAAGACCTCCTGGCCGTCCAGCCCCGGCAAGGAGATATCGAGCAGCACGAAATCCACCGCCGCCTCCCCGGCCAAAGCAGCCCCGTCCTCGCCGTTCTCCGCGCTGAGGAGCTCGTGGCCGTGGGCGGAGAGCCCGCGACGCAGGGCCCGCACGAGGGCGGCGTCGTCTTCTACGAGCAGGATCTTCATAGCGTTGGTTGTAAAGTATAGTCGTTGTCGTTCGCGAGTATGCTTCCAGGTGGAAGGGTTTGTGAAGTGAAATGGGTCGATAACATCCGGATGCAGCCCGGGCACCTCGCCATCGCGGCAGTCGTCGGACTGCTGGCCTTGGTCGTCCTCGGGGGAGCACTGGAACTCGCGCTTCACGAGCGGGTCGACAGCGTTACCGATCGGGCCCTGCAATACGACATCAGCCTGGAGGATCAGGGCGACGACCTGAGACTGGCCGTCTTCAACCTCGATCTACAGCACCGCAACCTTGCCCTGGTGGGCCCCTCGCGCAAAGGTGTTGACGACTTCGATAGAGCCTACGACGATTTGCAGGTGGAGATAGGCAAGATGGACGAGCTCGGTGTCCGGGGCACAGGGGTTCCCCAGCCGGCCCGGCTCCGCGAGATGGCGAAGACCTACTACACAGACTTCAAGCCTGCGATAGAGCTTTACGACTCCGAGCCAAAGCAGTTCACGCAGGCCAGCGATCGAGGTTTGGTCAGGCTGGACGAGTTGGAGCAAGCCGCCCACGAGATCGACAAGCTGGGCGAGAAGCGAGCGTCGATCGCGCTGAAGAGCGTGGAAGAGGTCTCCAGCATTGCGCGCGTGCTCCTGATTGTGCTGGTCGGCGGGCTGATCCTGATAGGGGCGGCGTTCGCATACGCGGCGGTTCGTATGGTCCGCCAGATCCGCGAAGCCAGGGAAGCCCTGGCGCGGGCTCTGCAGACCAAGATGAACTTCCTTGCTGACGCATCCCACGAACTCAGGACCCCCCTTACCGTGGTACACACCAACGCGGAGGTCGGCGCACAGCTCGAGGAGGATCCCTCCCAGCGGGAGATCTTCGAGGATATAGTCAACGAATCCTCCCAGATGTCGCGGATGGTCGAGAATCTCCTGTTTCTCGCGCGCTCCGACTCCGAGTCGCCGCCGCTCGAGATGGAGATCATCGCCGTGCCGGCCTTTCTGGCAGCGCTAAAGGGACGGGCCGAGCCATTGGCCCAAGGTCTCGGAGCGTCTTTCGAGGCCCACCTGAGCGGCGAAGGATGCCTCAGGGCGGACCCTGCAAGGATAGAACAGGCCGTTCTCATCCTGGTGGACAACGCCGCCAAGTACAGCCCGGACGGGGGGCGCGTAACCCTCTCCGCAACCACTGAGTCCGGTGAGTTGCTTATCCGGGTCGAAGACCGCGGTCCCGGCATTCCCGAAGAGCACCTGCTACACATCTTCGAGCGCTTCTACCGGATAGAGAAAGCCAGGACGCGCAAGCAGGAAGGCGCAGGGCTGGGCCTCTCTATCGCCCAAACCGTAGTACAGGCACACGGCGGTCGCATCGAAGCCGAAAACCGCACCGCCGGAGGGACACGAGTGTCGATTCTTCTGCCGCTAACCGCTACCTTCCGGAACGCAGAGGAACAGCCGCCTAAATAGGACGTGCGAGCTCGCCAACGACGGACGCGCCGTAGGCAGAATTAAAGGCGTCGGAGGACCGTCCCGCCTTCGTAGCGAACCAGTGGCTGGCCCGGCAGGATCTCGCCAAAGGATTGGGCAATGCTTCGAGGATCTCCTTACCGATAGGGGGTTTCTTGTCCTTGGCGCGCCTTTTGCTTGATGATCCTGTGGTTATGGTAGAAGCGGGATAGGCTCGGTGGGCGAGAGCACTTTGTATCCTATTCACCCAACGTCGTGGAATAGGAAGAGTTCTCCGAAGTTCGTGCGGTGGCGCCCTTGAAGATGTGCCGCTAGCGGATGCACCTGGCCCGAGCGGGCTTATGCTACGGTCGTTGCCTGACCTTCCCCTCCTGTGGAATAAGTAGGAGGGGTGGACGCCGGAAACGTCTCTGCCGGAGCGACACGTGGTGCGGGGAGGAGGTGATGATCACGCCGCCAGCGCTACGGAGAGCACTCTGCGTCAAACGGGTTGCAGTAAATCAATGCTGACGTAGCGCTGACGCCACCATGGTGCTCTGCGTTTTTCCTGCAAATCGCGGAAAAAAGAGCCGACGAGCGGACTCGAACCGCTTACCCCTGCTCCAGCTACGAGTGATCGATACACTTTCTGTGGACTGCGGTGAATAAGCCCACCCTCAGAAGTTCGCTGTGCAGGTGGAGGATTAAATTCTATACACCCTCGGCTGGAGGAGCTTGCTCCTGCTCGGCGACCGGCCTCCGCTCCTGCTCGACGATCAGCTCCCTCACGTGCAGCCGGCCGACCTCTAGTTCTTCTATATTGAGGCGCCCGATCCTGCCGCGCTTCACAGCGAGCGCCCGGATAGCCAAGGCGCCGATCGCCACTGCTCCCGCCGCGCTCGCGCCTACTGCCAGCGCCCCGAGGCCCGTCCATACTAGCCCAGTCGCCACCCGCGCGAATGCCACCTGCGCCCCGAACGGGGGCTGCTCGACCCGCCTTGCTCTGTGCATCTTCTTCATTGTCCTCTCTTTCCGCCCGCTTGCTCACTCAGCGAGCTAACTTCAACGCACAAGCATGATGCACCTGCCGAGGTCCAGCGCATCCCCCGAAGGTAGGCTCCACTACTTCAGAGCTCGAGAAGCTCTCGTCCAGAAGGGCCCGGCCGGAAAAGGAACTACCTCGAGGGTGAGGTCTGGATCTCGACTTCCTCTAACGTTTCCTTCAGCTTACGCAAGTAATTCTGCTGTGCTTCGGCCGCTGCATCCACGGCTTCTATGGCCGGATTCCCCAGCGGTCCCCAGAACTGGAACCAGACCTTAGTGCCTCGAGCATAGGAATCGACCATCGCACTGGCGAAGTCCAATTGGGCGCGTGTTAGCGGTGTCAGCTCCCTGTCGTGGGTACGCACCATCCGGAGCCTCCTTATTGTCTGGGGTTGCGTCCTTTTCCAACCCTACCAATTCGACTACCGTCCTCAGTTAATGACTGGAAAAGTTCTGGTTAAGCAAATTTAAGGGCCCGCTGCCAAAGGCCTCTAGCCCTCTCGGCGAGTACTCAAAGTCGCGTGTCAACGGCCCCCAAGACAATGACCGGGCCATACCCTACTTCCGCAACAGAATGAGCTACGCTGCAGTAGGCGGTCCGATCCAGGTGGTTAGCGCGTCGTGAAGCCCCAGGTCCGTGCCGTCTCCCACCCAGGCAACATATCCGTCGGGCCGAATCAACACGGCAGTGGGAGCAGGGACCCCGCCGAATACCGGAAGCTCCCACTTACCAACGTATTCAGCGTCGATCAGCTGAACTCGATCCGCCCATGGAGTGATGTCGAAGCCGCCGGGCTCACCGAGGTTGAGGAGCACCGGCCGGGGATCGTGTAGCAGGGTGAAGACCCGCAGCGGGCCGTTGGCGGTGACCAGGTCCAGATCGGGCATGCGGCGCCCGAGCAGCGGGTGTCCCTCGCCGAGGTCGTAGTGAATTTCCAGACCGGACATCATCGCGGCGAACCGCTTGCGAGGCTCGTCCATGCTCAGCAGCTCGGACATGGTGTCGCGCAAGGCGTCGATACGCGCGCCGCAGCCCAGGAGCGCGGTTTGCGCCATGGTGTTCTGCAACACGCGGGCAGCGACCGGGTGCCGCTCGGCATGGTAGGTATCCAGGAGGCTTTCTGGCGACGTCTCGTTGACCACCTGGGCCAGCTTCCATCCCAGGTTCACCGCATCCTGCACACCGATGTTGAGGCCCTGTCCACCCGCCGGGGAATGCACGTGCCCCGCGTCGCCAGCCAACAACACCCGCCGGTCTCGGTAGGACGCCGCCTGCCGGGTCATATCGGTGAACCTGGAGATCCAGGTGGGACTGTGGATCCCGTAATCCGTCCCGAATACGGCGATGAGTGCCTCGCTGAGATCACGCAGGGTGGGCTCACTGGTTTGTCCGACGTGCTGTTCGGTCACCATGACCCCTATAGGCCCCTCATCCATGTAGACCACCTCGCCGTCGCGGACCTCGTACTCCAGCCTGCCCAGGGAATGGATGCCCTTGTCATCGCGGCGGATGCCCCATTCCGGCTCCTCGGCCATCTCGACCTCGGCGATCAGGCAGCTCATTGTCGGATCCCACCCGGGGAACTCGATGCCGGCTGCCTTACGGATCAGACTGCGTCCTCCGTCGCACCCGATGAGATATTCCGCCCGCAACGACTGGCCGTCGGAGACCTCGACGCCGACGCCGGTGTCGTCCTGCGCGAAACCCGTCACTTCACGTCCGCGATAGATCGGCACCGCCAGCTCGCCGACCCAGCCGGCCAGTATGCGCTCGATGTGGTTCTGCCACAGCCCGAGCCCGTAGTTGTGCCGGGTGGGAAAGTCGCTGA
>JAJNDJ010000060.1 GCA_021156345.1 Rubrobacteraceae bacterium
CGGAGACGTCTTCGGCTCGCGGCGCTGCGACTGCGGGGAGCAGCTCGAAGACAGCATGAGGCTCCTGCGCGAGCAGGGGCGCGGCGTTCTCCTCTACCTAAGGCAGGAGGGACGCGGCATCGGGCTCGCGAACAAGATCTCTGCCTACGCGCTCCAGGAGGAGGGACTCGACACCGTCCAGGCGAACCTGGCTCTTGGCCTGCCCGAGGACGCGCGCGACTATCGGGTGGCTGCCGAGATGCTCCTGGACCTCGGCGTGCACAGCGCGGCCTTGCTGACTAACAACCCGGCCAAGATCGAAGGTCTCAGAAGCCACGGCATCCAGGTCGTTGAGCGCCTGCCGGTCCAGGTCGAACCTAACCCCTTTAACCTCAGGTACCTGCGGACGAAGAAAGAGAAGATGGGACACCTCTTCCCGGCTTCGATCTTGCACGGAGGGTTGTCTGACGAACGGCCCAACGGCCCGGCGAACGGGGCCTCGTGATAGGAGAGCATCCTCCGGCGGGTGGAGAGATCCCTACCCGGCCCTCCGTCACCGTGAGCTACGCGCAGACGCTCGACGGGCGCGTGGCGACCACGACGGGGGAATCAAAGTGGATCAGCTGCCCTGACTCCCTGCGCTTCGCCACGGTTCGCCACGTCCCTGGCACGAACCCCTTGCGCGTGATCGTGGACAGCACCCTGCGCACACCCCCCGACGCCGCCGTGCTCGCTGATGGAGCGGCCCAGGGAACGGTGTTCGCCGTTACGGACCGCGCGCCGGAAGAACGCCGCGAGAGAGTCATCTCTCTGGGCGCCACCGTCCTCGAGTTGCCTTCTGACCTCGACGGTCGTGTCGACCTCGCTGCCATGCTGGGGGAGCTGGTACCTTCAGGCATCGCCTCGGTGATGGTCGAGGGAGGGGCCACCCTGATCACCGGCTTTTTCAGGGCCGGGCTGGTCGACCGGCTCGCCGTGTGCGTCGCGCCCAAGATTCTGGGCGAAGGAATAGAAGCCATCGGCGACCTAGGCATACGCGACCTGTCCCAGTCTCTCATCCTCGTCGACGCAGCGGTGGAACCTTACGGGGTGGATCTTATCCTCAGCGGACGCATCGAATACCCTGATGGCGTACCGGATCGGGGATGAACTGAAGGCCAGGGCCCTCTGGTTTACCGCCCCACGCACGCCTACGCTCCGCGCGGAGACGGTAGCATCTCCTGGACCCGGAGAGGTACGCGTAAAGACGATAGCCTCGGCCGTGAGCGCGGGCACGGAGATGCTGGTCTACCGTGGCGAGGTCCCGCGGGATCTCCGGCTGGACTTGCCCACACTCGCAGGGAGCTACGAATTCCCGATCAAATACGGTTACGCCGCAGCAGGGCGTGTCCTCGACACGGGTCCTGGCGTCGAACGCCTCTCTGAGGGAGATCCCGTCTTCGTCCACCATCCGCACCAGGATATCTTCGTCGTTCCCGCACAGATGCCCGTGCGACTCCCCGAGGACCTAGACCCCGTGCTCGGCGTATTCAGCGCCAACCTCGAGACCGCCCTGAACATCGTACACGACACGCCCGTGCGACTCGGCGAGACGGCCGTGGTCTTCGGCCAGGGCGTCGTCGGTATCCTCGTGGCCCTCCTCCTGAAACTCGCTGGCGCGGGGCCCGTACTCGTGGTCGACCCTCTCAAGGAGCGCCGCAGGCTGGCGCTCGCCTCGGGTGCGGATGGCGCATTCGAGCCAATGAGTTCGAAAGAACTTGTCACAGAGATCACGGGCGGGCGTGGGGTTGACGTGGCGGTCGAGACCAGCGGGTCTGGGGCTGCTTTGCAGAGCGCGATAGACGTCGTGGCGACAGAGGGAACGGTGGTCGTGGCTTCGTGGTACGGCACCAAACCCGTCACGCTCGCGCTCGGGGGACATTTCCACAGGGGGAGGGTGAGACTCAGATCCTCGCAGGTCGGTCGTATGAACCCGGAGCTTGCGCCGCGCTGGGACCGGGCCCGGCGTATGGACACGGTTCTCGGCCTGCTTGGCCGGCTGAAGTTGAGGGAGCTCATCTCTCACCGTATTCCGTTCGAAGAAGCCCCTGAGGCTTACATGCTCCTCGACGAGCGACCCGGAGAGGCGCTGCAGGTAATCTTTACCTACGAGGGACTCCGAGGAGGCCAGGATGTATGAGATCTACGTCGCCGCGAGATTCGAGGCGGCGCACAGACTCGTCGGGGACTTCGGGCCTGCGACCAGGACGCACGGACACACCTACAGGATGGAGGTGATCGTGCGCGGCGAGTATCTGGGGGACGATGGCACTCTCTACGACATCGGCGAACTGGGGCGGGCTGTAGAGCGGCTGGCCGACTCCATGCACTACAGGGACCTGAACCAGGTCCCTGGCCTGGTGGAAGTCAACACGACGGCCGAGGCGGTGGCCGCCTACTGCTGGGAAAAGCTGGCACAACCCCTCCGCGGCCGGGGGCTCGACTCACTTACGGTGCGCATCTGGGAGTCCCCCGACGCCTATGCAGCCCGCGAAGATGCGCTGGCCTGAGGGAGGTCCTTCTGCGCGTCGCCTTCATCACGGTGGGGGACACGGGCCGCAAGACCGGCGGCTACCTGTACAACGGGCGTGTGATCTCTGGCTTGCGCCAGAGGGGGTTCGAGGTCGAGGAGTTCGTGGCCGGGGGAGCATCGCCTGAGGAGCAACGAGCAACCCTAAGATTAGAATCCACATTCGACCCTTCCAGGTTCGATATCATAGTAGTCGACGCCCTCGCCCGCATCGCCGTGTCCCAGCACCTGGATCTCTGGCTGGCCTCCCGACCTGTAGTGGCGCTTGTCCACGAACTGCCGAGTGTCGCAGGCGGCGGGTCTGGGCATGGGACCGTGGCCAGCGAGCGGAACTACGAGGAGCCGCTGCTGCGAGCGGACCGGCTCGTCGCCGTAAGCGACCATGGAAGGAAGGTGCTCTTAGAGCGGGGCGTCTCTCCCGGACGTATCCACGTAGTGCCACCGGGCTTCGACGGCGTTCCGGGGGGCTATGGATCTCCCGCTTGGGGAGGCGGTCCCGTGCGTGCCCTCTGCGTCGCGCAGTGGATAGAGCGCAAGGGGATACTGACCCTTGTCGAAGCGTGGACGTTACGTGAGCGTAAGGGCGCGGTACTAGAGCTGATCGGGGAGACAGACGCCGACCCCGATTACGCAGTCCTGGCCAGGGCCGCCATCGAAGCCGCACCTCGGGGCTCCATCGTCGTATCAGGGTGTCTGGACGACGCGTCGCTCGGTGCCTCTTACGCGTCGGCCGACCTTTTCGTTCTGCCCTCGCGCTACGAGGGATACGGGATCGTCTACGCCGAAGCACTCGCCTGCGGGCTGCCGATAATCGCCTGTGACACCGGTCCAGTGCCCGACCTGACCGGTCGAGAGGCCGCGGTACTGGTTCAGCCGGACGACATGGAAGCTCTCTCGGCGGCCCTGGATCTCCTGATCGGCGATCCCAGGCTCAGGATGAGGATGTCCGCCGCCGCAAGACGCCGCGCCTCCCGCTTGCCGCGTTGGGAGGATACTGTCGCCGGCTTCGAGCAGGTTCTTGGGACCGCGGCTGAGAGCAGAAAGTCAGGACCGATGTAAAATCCGTAGATGGACCGCAGGGACCTCCGAGAGCAGAACCGGGTGTCATGGAACGCTGTTGTACGTGCCCACGACAGTCATCGCGGGGACCTCTCGCGGTTCTTCAGTGAGGGCGGCAGCACGCTTTTTCAGGAGGAACTTGATCTTCTCGGCGAACTCGAAGGAAGATCCCTCGTTCACCTCCAGTGCAACTCAGGGGGCGACTCGATAAGCCTGGCGAGACTCGGCGCGACGGTTTCGGGAGTGGATGCAAGCGACGAAGCCGTCTCCTCAGCCCGGGATCTGGCGGAGAGAACCGGCATTAGGGCCACGTTCGAGCGCGCCGACGTGTATGACTGGCTGAAGGAAGCGTCACGCGAAGGCAGGCGCTTCGACGCCGCCTTCGCCTCCTACGGTGTGGTCTGCTGGCTGCCCGACCTCGGAACCTGGGCCGGGGGTATCGCCGGTATCCTGAACCCCGGCGGGCGCTTGGTGCTGGTGGACTTCCATCCTGTGGCCGACATTTTCGACAAAGACTGGAACCACGTCCACGACTATCCCTCCGGCGGGGACCCGCTACTCCTGGAAGAGGGCGTCGACGACTACGTGGCCGCGTCCTGCGGAGGTCTCACCCCCGCCGGTTTCGTCGAGGGGGATCGAGACTTTCAGAACCCCGAGCGCTGCTATCTCTTTCGGTGGGGACTCGGGGAGGTTGTTACGGCGCTGGCCGAAGCGGGACTCAGGATCACGGCTCTCGAAGAATACCCTTACGCGAACGGGGAACGGAAGTTCATCGGGATGCGCGAGCAACGAGCAAAACGAATGGTCCCGCCCGAAGACATCCCAACCGTCCCTTTGATGTACGGCATCCGTGCAGAGAAAGTTTAGCAGCCGGGTGCATAGTCGACAGAGTGTCTGAACCCTCCTTATGGCGAGAAGTAGAACGCGAGGGCGGCGATAACGTAGACGCCGCAGAGCATCGCGCCTTCTAGCCAGTTGGACTTGCCGTCGAGGGCGACGAAGCCTGTCACGACCACGGCGGCCCCGAGGGCGCCGAGCTCCAGAGGGGTGAAGATCAGGCGCAGGGGGCTTCCGAGCAGGGGCCCGAGGAAGACGAGGATGGGGGTGACGAGCAGGGCGACCTGGATAGAGGAGCCCAGGGAGATGCCCATCGAGAAGTCCATGTCGTTCTTGTAGGCGATCTGGACGCCCACGACGTGCTCGGCGATGTTGCCCACTATCGGGACGAGGATGACCCCGACGAAGAGCTCGGAGATCCCGTACTCCTCGGTCAGGGGTTCTATGGCCCCGACGAAAGCCTCCGAGACGTAGGCGACGGCCGCCGTCGCCACGAACAGTAGCACCAGCGAAGCCGTTCTGCCGAACGGGGCTTCTCCCTCGCGGTCCGCACCGCCCTCGGGACTGCGGAGGATGTAGAACAGGTAAAGGACGTAGAGGACGAACATCACTATGGCTACCTCGATGCTAAGGGTGGTCGGGGTCTGACCAGGGTTTGTGGCCGCGAATATGGTCGGCAGGGAGAGCGCGGCGGCCACTATGGCCAGCATCGAGGCGTTGATGCCTGCGATCTCGGCCGAGAAGCTCTGGATGCCGTTCTTCAGGCCCCCGAAGAGGAGGCTCGCCCCGAGCACTAGCAGTACGTTACCGATGATCGAACCGATAATCGAAGCCTTCACAACGGTAGTAAGTCCCGCGGAGAGGGCGAAAATGGTAATTATGAGCTCCGCTGCGTTGCCGAAGGTGGCGTTGAGAATGCCGCCGATACGCGGGCCTGAGTGATGGCCGAGGCTCTCGGTAGCCTGACCGAGAACCCACGCCAGGCCGATCAGGGCCAGGGCAGTGGCGGCGAAGATCAGGAGTGTCGGGGCGTGCAAGAACTCTGCCACCACCACAGCCACCGTGAGTGCTGCTGTTGCGCCGTAGGCTATCTTGCCGAACAACGCGGCTCCTTCCAGGGTCTCCTCCAGATAAACATGACGACTATCTTATAAGATGAGTGGGTCGAGAGTAACGACTTCTGGAGAGTAGCCTTTGATCGACTACCACCTGCACGTAATAGCCCACGGCGACCGTCCGATGACCGTGGAGAACATAATGAAGTACTGCGAGGTCGCCAGGGCGAGGGGCGTTAGCCAGATGGGAATCACCGAGCACGACCGCTACCTCGAATTGATAGACCTCGCAGCTTTTCAGGAGGCCCGCGAACTCTCGCACGACGTGGAGCTGCGGCTCGGGATCGAGATAGACTACGTACCAGGTGCAGAGGAGCGCATGGACAACGACGCCACGGCCCTCCCCTACGATTACATCATCGGCAGCGTACACAGGGTGGACAACGAGGAGGTGGACAGGGCCACGGACCAGAGGATATACGACAGGTACGAGACGTACGATCTCTATGCGGCGTACTATGCGAACGTCCGCAAGGCCGCGCTCTCAGGGCGGTTCGAGATCCTCGGTCATCCTGACCTCATAAAGATATTCCGCCACTTCCCTGACAGGAACATCACACCGATCCTGGAGGAGACCGCTGACGCCGTCGCCGAGTCCGGCGTCGTCGTCGATGTGAACGCCGCCGGACTGAGGAAACCTATAGGCGAGGTCTATCCCGCCAGGAAATTTCTCGAAATGTTTCACAAGAGAGGCGTCCCGATCGTCCTCTCCTCGGATGCCCACGCCCCGGATCAGGTCGCAATGGGCTACGATACGAGCCTCGCGCTCGTACACGATGTCGGCTACCGCGAGGTCGCCACCTTCAGGAACCACGAGCGGGGGACCCTCCCACTATGACCGAAGAGCTCTTCCTATGGTCGTGGACGTGAGGCGAGAGGGTGGAGAGGTCGTCCACGTCATGGACAGACCCATCCCTGATACCGTGCGGGATCTGAAAGGCGCGCTGGAATGGGAGCGGCGATTCGCCCACATGCGATAC
>JAJNDJ010000061.1 GCA_021156345.1 Rubrobacteraceae bacterium
ACGAAAGGCTGGCGCTGTTGCCTTTCACGGCAGGGGAGGAGTCTCTGGGGGAGGCGCTCGCCGGGTTCGAGACGGTGGTCTGCTACAAGGGCGGTAGCCAGCTCGGGGAGGTGCTCCGGGTCGCTGAGGAGGGCAGTCGGCTGGAGGGCGCCGTGTACGGGGCGAGGCTCGGGATCGAGGGTGAAGAAGTCGTGCCCGCCCTGCAGATGGTGGGGCGAGAGGGGACATATCTCTCAACCGTGATCTTTACCGGGAGGAGTTCGGAGCTTGGGTAAGGTGTGGTTCATAGGGGCGGGGCCTGGGGCGCCTGACCTGCTAACGGTAAGGGGGGCCAGGCTCATCGGCGAGGCCGACGTGGTAGTCTGGGCCAGGAGCCTCGTCCAGGAGGGCGTCCTCCAATACGCCCGACCTGGTGCCCGGATCGTCGAGTCGACGACCATACCTCTAGAAGGCGTGCGCGGGCTCTACGAGCTGGCCTTCGAAGAGGATTTGAAGGTAGCCAGGGTGCATTCAGGGGATCCCAGCCTGTACGGAGCCGTGATGGAGCAGATCGAGCTTTGCGACGAGATTGGCCTCGATTGGGAGATAGTCCCAGGCGTCTCGTCTTTAGGCGCCGCCGCGGCGGCCATCGGACGCGAGCTGACCGTGCCTGGCGATCTTCCTGTCAGCAGCGAAGCCGCGCGTCCTGCAGCAGGATCTCCTTGATGGCGGCTACGCTCCCGAGACCCCTTGCGCCGTTATTTACAGGGCGAGCTGGCCGGACGAAGAAGTTATCGAGTGCCGTCTGGAAGACCTCGCCGACAGGGTGCGGGAAGCCGGCTTCACTAGGCAGGCGCTCATACTGGTCGGTCCCGGGCTCGGGGCCGGAGGGACGCGCTCTCATCTCTACAGCCCCGCGTTCTCGCACATGTTCCGCCGGGCGAAGCCTGCGGAGAAGGGAGCCGATGCCGCCACGTAAGCTCCGCGAGCCTTCCATGCCCCCGAGCATGGAGAAGGTCAAGGGCCAGAAGCTCAGGACGATGTGGAGCGGTGCGATTTCGGCGATTCATGGGCCGAGGCCGTCGTCGTCAAGGACGCCGGCGACGACCCCGACGTCACCGACGGCGCCCACCTCACAGCCCGCGTCTCGTGGCGGGAAGAGCAAGGGCTCGAGCTGGACCGGGGCGATGGTGTCGGCATCGTCACCAAACCCGGGCTCGGGCTCCCTGTCGGAGGACCTGCCATAAACGCCGTGCCGCGGCGAATGATCTCGTACTCTGTAGAGGAAGTCCTCGACCCGCACGAGCGCGGCGTCCGCGTCGTCATAAGCGTCCCGGGCGGCGAGAAGATGGCCGAGAAAACGACCAACGCCCGCCTGGGTATCGTCGGCGGCATCTCCATCCTCGGTACCACGGGCATCGTGCGCCCCTTCTCGACGGCAGCCTGGGCCGCGAGCGTCGTCCAGGCGGTCAACGTAATGGGCGCGCAGGGCCACAAGACTTTCGTCCTCTCGACAGGAGGCCTCACCGAGAAGGCCGCGATGCGCCTCCTGCCCGACCTCGAAGAGGTGAACTTCATAGAGGTCGGGGACTTCACCGGGCAGGCAATAAAGAAGGCTGTGGAGAACAAACTGCAGATCTGCTTCTTCGTCGGGATGGCGGGTAAAATCTCCAAGCTCGCCGCCGGAGTCATGATGACCCACTGGACCCGCTCGAAAGTGGACAACGATCTGCTGGCGGAGATAACCACGGAAGCCGGGGGCTCTACCGCGTTGGTCGAAGCGTCATCCTCGTCGACTTCGACACGCTCGAACCTGCGGGAGCCAGTCCCGGCGCCCTGACGCTGACGGCGTGGGGACCCGCGTGAGCCGGGGCCGCATAACCGTCGTTGGTCTCGATGGAAGGCCTCTCGACGAGGAGATCAAACGTCTGCTCGCGGAAGCGGCGATCGTGGCCGGCGGCGGGCGGCACCTGGAGATGCTCGGTGTTGACCGCGACCGTGCCGTGATCTTAAAGGGAGACCTCGCTGAGGCGCTTGCCCGGATCGAAGGTAGTGAGGATCCCGTGGTCGTGCTCGCATCTGGGGACCCCGGTTTCTTCGGCATCGTTCGCCTCCTCGGCGAACGGTTCGGGAGGGAAAACCTGCGTGTCTTGCCGGGCTCATCCTCGGTAGCGCTTGCTTTCGCCCGCGCCGGGCTCTCGTGGGACGACGCGGTCACGGTCAGCGCCCACGGCCGGTGCCCCCGTCGCGCTGTCAACCTCTGCCGCGCCCACCCCAAGGTCGCCGTCCTCACCTCCCCCGACTTCGGACCAGCAGAACTCGCGCAAGCGCTCGACGGTCTGGGCTGCAGCTTCGTGGTCGCGGAGCAACTCGGTGGGCCCAACGAACGGATCTTCCACGGCGACGCAGGCACGGTCGCCGGCATGAAGTGGGAAGATCCGAACGTGGTACTCGTGCTCGACGAAGAGAGGATGCCGGGAGAAAGGGGTTGGATCTCCTCCAGTCTCCAGAGTCCGCTGCGGTGGGCGCTTCCCGAAGGAGAGTTCGAGCACCGGTCTGGCATGATCACGAAGGCAGCGACTCGGGCCTTCATACTCTCGCGCCTCGGTCCGGGACCTGGAGACCTGATCTGGGACGTCGGGGCCGGCAGCGGCTCCGTAGCCATCGAGTGCGCCCGTCTGGGCGCCGCCGCCATCGCCGTGGAACGTGACCCCGAAAGCTGCGCCCGTATCCGCCGAAATGCCGAACATCACGGTGTGCGGTTGCGGATCGTGGAAGCCACGGCCCCGGAAGTCCTGCGGGACCTTTCCGAACCGGACGCCGTCTTCGTCGGCGGGAGCGCCGGAGCCTTCGATGAGATCGTCGAGCTCTCCGCCGTCAGAGCGCGCCGGGCGGTCGTGTTGGCCCTCATCACCCTCGAGCGGGTCGTCCCTGCGGCACAGCTCCTCGAAGATTGCGGGCTCGAAGTAGAGACCACCTTCCTGCAAACGCACGGAATGAAGGGCGTCGGTAATCTGCACCGCCTCGCTGCCGAGAGCGCGGTGTTCGTCGTCTCGGGGAGCCGTCCTTGATCGGGCTCATAGCAGCCACCGCGAACGGCCGCCGCAACGCCGCACATCTCGCCGGCGCCTGGCCTGATACGCGCTTCTACGAAGGCAAGGCGAAAGAAGCTCTCCACCAGGCCTGGAACGAGTGCGACGGTGTCGTGCTCTTCCTAGCCACCGGCGCCGCCGTACGCCTCATCGCTCCGCTGCTCGAAAGCAAGCATCGAGATCCCGGTGTGGTTACCGTTGACGATGCTGGCAACTTCGCCGTCGCCCTCTGCGGTGGGCACGAAGGCGGGGCCAACGCCCTCGCTGCACGGGTCGCGGAGACCCTGGGCGGGACGCCGGTGATCACCACCGCAAGCGACGCTGTTGGTTTCCCCGCCCTCGACTCATTAGGCGATAAGCTAGGTTTCCGGTTGGAGGGAGACTCGGACCTGGCTTCCGTCGGGGCCGCAATGGTCTCCGGTGAGAAGGTGAGTCTCGTCACAGACAGGCGTTGGCCGCTCGGACCGCTACCCGAGAACGTAGTCCGGACGGACGAATGGGAGGCGCCCCTTGTCCTCATCTCCGACAGGCTCGTGGAGATGCCCCGTCCTGCTGTGGTCGTCCGGCCGCCTTCACTCGTCGCTGGCGTCGGTTGCAGCAGGGGAGTGGACGCAAAAGAGATAATCGACCTGCTCCTTCACTCCCTGGCGCAAGCTGCATTGACAGAGAAGAGCATCGCGGCCCTCGCCAGCATCGACCTGAAGCGCGACGAAGCGGGATTGCTGCAAGCCGCGGAGAAGCTGGACGTCCCGATCCACTTCCATCCGGCCGAAGTGCTTTCTGTTGTCGAGGCGCCCAACCCGTCGGAGCTGGTGCGAGAGGCGGTCGGGACGCCGAGCGTCGCGGAGGCCGCGGTGGTGTCCTCAGGCGCGGAGTTGGTACTCGAGAAGCGGAAATCCGCGAACGCCACGGTCGCTATCGGGCGGCTGCCCGTGCGGGGGAGGCTCGCGCTGGTTAGCCTGGGACCTGGTGAGGACACCCTAATTCCACCGCTAGCCCGTGAGGCCCTCGGCTCTTCGGAGTTCATCGTGGGACTGGACCAGTACGTTGACCGCATCAGGCACTTGCTGCGACCTGGGACGCGGGTGCTCACGCCCCCGCTCGGCAATGAGGTGGAGCGGGCCCAACTCGCGCTCGCCGAGGCCCGCTTGGGCGGCAGCGTGGCACTGGTATCCAGTGGTGATGTGGGTATCTATGCGATGGGGTCTCCGGCGCTCGAGCTCGCTGACGAGGACGTTGAGGTGGTTGTCGTGCCTGGGGTAACGGCTGCGCAGGCGGCGGCTTCGTTGCTTGGCTCGCCGCTCGGGCACGACCATTGCTCGGTCAGCCTCTCCGATTTGCTGACGCCATGGGGGGTGATCCAAGCCCGGATCAGGGCCGCGGCCGAGGGAGATTTCGTGGTCTCGCTCTACAACCCGCGCTCGAAGGGCCGCGACTGGCAGCTCGGAAAGGTGAAGGAGATCCTGCTCGAGCACCGTCCACCTGACGCGCCCGTCGGCATAGTGAAAGATGCTTACCGCCCGACGCAGCGGGCCATCCTCACCGACCTCGCTTCTCTGCGTCCGGAAGATGTGGACATGCTGACAATCGTCCTCGTCGGAAGCTCTCAGACCAGGGTCGTTGCCGGCCGCATGGTTACCCCGAGGGGATACCTGTCGTGAAAGCGGTCTTCGCCGTGACAGAAGCCTGCGCCGGTTGCGGAGCGTGCATAAGGACCTGCCCGGAGAAGGCGATCCTTCCCGCTCCCAGGAACTACGGCGGCGCGCCCCTCGTCGTCCTCGAAGACCGCTGTTCGGGATGCGCCGAGTGCGCCGAGGTCTGCCCGGTCTCGGCGTGCGTCGAGGTGCTGCTGGAGGCCGAATGAGGCGCGCCCATCCCATAGAGACGGAGAGCTACCGCATCCTGCGCGGGATGGTCGACCTCTCCAACCTGGGACCCCTTTCTCGCGCTGTCGCGGAACGAGTCATCCATGCCTCGGCGGACCCGGACTACGCGGAGAGCCTGGTCCTCGAGGAGGCAGCCCTGGAAAGTGGGATCTCGGCCCTGAGGCACGGCGTACCCGTCGTAACAGACGTGGGGATGGTGGCGGCCGGAATCACAGGCCGCCAGACGCTGTGCTTGGTCTCCGACCCCCGCGCCCAGGCGCTATCCGAACGACTCGGCATCACCCGCTCTTCGGCGGGCTTCAGGCTGGCCGCGGAGGAGGTCGGCAAAGGAGCCGTCTGGGTCGTCGGGAACGCGCCAACGGCGCTCTTGGAGCTGCTCGGGCTCGACGTTGCTCCTGATCTAGTAGTCGGACTCCCCGTCGGCTTTGTCGGGGCCGCCGAGTCGAAGGACGCGCTCGTAGCCAGTGGCCTGCCTGCCGTCGCGAACAGGGGACCGAAAGGCGGTTCTGCGGTCGCAGCAGCGGCTGTGAACGCTCTCATCTATTACGAGGAGGGATGACGTGAGGCGAACAGTGCCTATCGAAAATGGAATCTACGGAAACGCCCCGGCGCTGCTGATCGTGGGCCATGGTAGCCGCGACCCTCGCGGGGCACGCGAGTTCCACGGCCTGGTCGATCTGGTGCGCCGGCGAAACCCATCTCTGACGGTCGAGGGAGGCTTTATCGAGCTCTCCCGACCACCTATCTCGGAGTGCGTGGACCGGCTCGTAGAGGGAGGGACGCGGAACGTCGCAGCCGTCCCGCTGATGCTCCTGGCAGCAGGTCACGCCAAGGACGATATCCCCGCGACCCTGGTGCGCGAGAAGATGGGCCACCCCGAAATGAGCTTCAGCTACGGTCGCGCCCTCGGCATAAGGCCCGAGCTCCTAGAACTGATGGACGAGAGGATCTCCGCCGTCGTCCTCGAGGAGGAGAAGGGTGAGACAGCCATACTTATCGTGGGGCGTGGCTCCTCCGACCCCGACTCCAACTCGGACCTCTCCAAGATAGCGCGCCTGTTCTACGAAGGACGTCCTTATCCCGTAGTCGAGAGTGCTTATGTCAGCATGACCCCGCCCGATGTCGCGAAAGGGCTGGATCGCTGCCTCAAACTCGGCGCCGATCACGTCGTGGTCTTCTCCTACTTCCTCTTCACCGGCGTCCTCGAGGACCGTATCCGCAGACAGGGTGAAGCATTCGCCCGGGCGAACCCCGGCGTCGAGGTGCGCTACGCAGGGTACTTCGGGCCTGACGAACTGGTAGCTAACCTTGTGGTCGAGCGTTATAGGGAGGCCGTGGAAGGGGACATCCGCATGAACTGCGACGTTTGCGTCCACCGCGTCGCCCTGCCTGGCTTCGAGGAGAAGGTCGGCGCACCGGCAACGCCCCACTACCACCCTTACGAGCCGGAGCACCACCAGCACGGCCACTATCACTAGCCGTGGCTCTGGAAGACCGTTTACTGGATCTTGCGGCGGAGATACCTCCACCAGAGAGGGCCGCCGTCGAGGAAGCGCGAAACCGACATCTCGGGCTCACCAAACCGCCCTTTAGCCTGGGACTTCTGGAGGAACTCGGCGCGCGGCTCGCTGGGATGGCAGGTGAGTGCCCGCCGCCCGTCCCCGAGAACCCTGCCGTGGTTGTCTGTGCCGGAGACCACGGCGTCCTCGACCGCGGTGTCTCGCCCTGGCCACGGGAGGTTACGGCGGCGATGGTGAGTAACTTCTGCGCAGGAGGGGCGGCGGTGAACGCCATCGCGAAGACGGTGGGGGCCAGGGTGAGCATCCTCGACGTCGGGGTCGCCCGGGAGTTGGAGAGACACCCTCTGCTGCGGGCCGCGAAGGTGCGGCGCGGCACCGGCGACCTGAGTCGCGGGCCTGCAATGAGTCGCGAGGATGCCGCGCGGGCTGTGATGGCTGGGGCAGGAGTCGCCGAGGAACTCGTCGAGAGCGGGGGGGTGGATCTCCTGGTAACGGGCGACATGGGCATCGGGAACACCACGCCGGCTGCTTGCCTCATCTCCGCCTTCACGGGAAGCCCGCCCGAGGAGACCACGGGCCGCGGCACGGGCATCGACGACGAAACCCTGAAGCTCAAGGTTAACGTAATTGAAGAGGCTTTGGAGCTACACGGGCCAGACCCCGAAGACCCACTTGGGGTTCTTGCGCAGATCGGTGGTCTGGAGCACGCTGCTAACGTGGGGGTGATCCTGGCCGGCGCCGTCTACGGTATCCCCATCATCCTGGACGGCGTAGTCTCGGACTCAGCCGCGCTCGTGGCCTGCGCCATCGCTCCGCACTCGGCGGGATACGTCATAGCGGGCCACCGCTCTGCCGAGCCAGGGGCTGGAATCGTCCTGGAGTCTCTGGAACTGGAACCACTCCTCGACCTGGACATGCGTCTCGGCGAAGGGACAGGAGGCCTGCTCGCCGTGCCGCTCGTGCAAGCAGCGGCCCGGATGCTCGCGG
>JAJNDJ010000311.1 GCA_021156345.1 Rubrobacteraceae bacterium
CTTCGCTATGTACCCGAACGCGCTCATAGGGCCAGGCGAGGCCATCAGGATACCCCCCATAACCGAGCAGCCCGACTACGAGGCCGAGCTCGCCGTCATCGTCGGGAGGGCCGCCCGCAACGTCTCCGAGTCCGAGGCCCTCGACTACGTCTTCGGCTACACCAACGCCAACGATGTCTCCTCGCGGGACCTCCAGTTCTCGGAGGGCGGACAGTGGACGCGCAGCAAGTCCATAGATACCTTCTGCCCATTAGGGCCGTTCATCGCGACCAAGGACGAGATCGAAGACCCCCAGGACCTCTCCATACGCTGCATCCTGAACGGCGAGGTCATGCAGGATGGGACGACTTCGAAGATGATCTTCTCCGTCGCCGAGCTCGTCTCCTTCCTCTCGCAGGGCATGACCCTCGTCCCAGGCGATGTAATAGTCACAGGCACGCCACCTGGCGTCGGATCGGCCCGCGACCCCCAGGTGTGGCTGAAGGCGGGAGATGAGGTCACGATCGAGATACAGGGCCTCGGATCCCTCACCAACCCCGTCGAGAAGGACTAGATCTCCCGGAAAAATCCCGAACTTCCAGGTCTCACGTCGCCGATTCATTTTACTAGTCGAACTCGTGGAAATACTGGTGAGGGGGTATTTGGCCTGCTCGATAGTCGTTGGACTGTAGAATTGGCGGGTAGGCGAGAGAAAGTACCTGGACCCTGGTAGAACCAGAGAAGACATCATACCGGCCTGTGAGGGTGATCGGGGTGCTCCTGATCCTCGAGGTGATCGGGCTCATCCTCCTCGGCGGCTACGAGTTCTTGCAGGTCGACTGGAGGGGGATCAACCTGAGGAGTCCGCAGCATCAGGCCGTAGAAGTGGCTGTTTTCGCCCTCTTCGTCCCTTCCGCCGTCCTGACGCTGCTCTCGGCGCTGAGCTTTCTCTTCCTGCAACGCAGGGGATGGCTTCTGGCCGCGATCGCGCAGGGTCTGAGCCTGGCGGTGTGCCTGTGGCTCTACTCTTTGTTCCAGCCTGGCTACGTCTACCCGATCATGGCCTACTGCATACTGATGATCCTCTATCTCAACTCCAAGGACGTAAGGATGGTGTTCCGCACCGGACAGAGTCCTCAGGCGTCGCATGAAAACTGAGAGCCCAGGCGTGGAGGCCGCCACGGCCCTTCTCCGGCGTTTCGAGCCCGTGATCCGCTCGACGACAGGGGACAAGTTCTACCCGATGGACGTCGAACCCTACGTACAGGCCTGCAGCCTCTGGGTGCAGAGGCCGGGTGAGGAGGCTATATGCGTCGTGCCTGGTGGGGAGTTGAGCCTGGACCGGCTCGCGCAGCAGCCTATGGACGAGGCCGGCGCCGTACATTTCCTCAAGTTCACGGATGCAGAGGATCTCGGGCCTGACTCTCGTGGCAGGCGCTTTCGACTGTTCCGCAGACGCGCGAAGGACCGCAAGGAGTCGACGAGACTCTTCAGGGCCGGGCGGGGCCGTCTCGCCCGCGTCGGGTACTTCTCCCGCTTCGTCGACGCCCTTTACTCGATCGCGCTCCTCGCCCGCGGAAGGGTGCCAGGGGAATCGGCCGCAGCGGCTTCGGTGGCCTACGAGCGCATAATGGCCGGCGTGCTTCGTCAGGACGGCTGGATCGTACTCCAGTACTGGCTGTTCTACCCGTTCAACGATTGGAGGAGCGGGTTCTTCGGTGCCAACGACCACGAGGCGGACTGGGAGAAGATCTTCATCTACCTCTCCGAGTCGGAGGCGGGAGAGGTAAGCCCCGAGTGGGTAGCATACGCGGCCCACAACTACACAGGGGACAACCTCCGTCGCCGCTGGGACGACCCGGAGGTCGAGAAGGTGGGGGACCACCCTGTGATCTACGTTGGCGCAGGCTCCCACGCCAGCTACTACGCGCCAGGCGAGTACCTGACGGAGCTGACCCTCCCCCTACCTTCACCCCTCGCAAGGGTGGCTGGAGCCATCCGGTCCTTCTGGGAGACGAGGCTCGGCCAGTACGTGGGAGATGGCGAAGAAGGCGGTGGGTCAGGCTACTTCAGCATACCCTTTGTGGACTACGCGCGCGGGGACGGCTTGAGCGTGGGGGAGAGGGGAGACAGGGCTTGGGATGAGCCCAGACTCATCTCGGACCCACCCCCCGACTGGGTCTCGGGCTACCGCGGATTGTGGGGACTCTACGCCAGGGACCCCTTCGAGGGCGAGGACGCCCCCGCTGGGCCGATGTACAACCGTGACAAGAGCATCAACCGTGCCTGGTACGACCCCGTGGGATGGGCCGGGCTCGACAAAGTGCCTCCTCCGACCGAGACGCTGGAGGCCATCCTCGAACAGCGGGCCGACATCATCTCGCGGTGCGGCGACTTGAGGGCCGACATCGACCACAAGAGCCGGCAACTCAAAAGGCTCGGAGCCGAGCTCGCGGCGATGCGCGACAGGTCCCACCTCGACGCGCCCTATCAGGAAGGGACCAAACGCGCCACCGAGCTCTCGGGAGAGCTGGACCGGCTCCGTGGAAAACTCGCCACGGACGAGGCCGTTTCAGAGTCCCTCACCGAGTACGCCGGCCGTCTGAAGGCCGGCGAGCGAGATCAGGCCCGCGCCCACATCTCCCGCGCCCACAGGCCGGCCTCAGAAGACGAGCTGAGGGTGAGCCGTGTGGCCGAGGCCTGGGCGGCCATTAGCGTAAGCCTCATGCTCATAAGCTTCGTCGGGATAGCCATGTTCGAGCGGGAACACCTGATCTCCATGCTCGTCTTCAGCATCGCCTTCTTCGCGTTCGTCGAGGCCGGC
>JAJNDJ010000062.1 GCA_021156345.1 Rubrobacteraceae bacterium
TCCTTGATCCGGACCAGTATCTCCGTCAGGCCTTCCGGCTCCACAGGCCAGCCCATAGCGGTCTTCTCCGCGTCGTGCGGCACGATGGGGCGTGCTCCGAGGTCAGCGAAGGGTCTGCTCTGCCCTTGTTCTTCAGGCGCGTCGCGAACGGTGTTGCAAAAGTAGTAATTGATACCAAGGAAGTCGATGGGAACGGAGATCCTGTCGAGGTCCCCTTCCCGGACGAATGAGAGATCCACACCGCGTCCCCTGTAGAATGAGAACACGTCATCCGGATAATCTCCGCGGAATAGGGGATCCAGGTAGAGCCGGTTTGCCTGTCCGTCCACCCTGCGGGCGGCCTTTCTATCTGCTTCGCGGTCTCGTGAGGGGTGGGCGGGATGCAGGTTCAACGTGACACCTAGCTGATTTTCAACTCCGGCGGAGCGCATCCTCTCCATTGCGAGGCCGTGGCCGAGCAGGAGGTGGTGTGTGGCGGCGAGCGCCCTGGCGCTGTCTTTGTGTCCAGGGGCGTGGACACCGAGACCGTAACCCATCCAGGCCGATACCCAGGGCTCGTTCAAAGTGATCCAGAACCCAACATTATCCGAGAGGGCCTCGTAGACGATGCCAGCGTACTCTGCGAAGCGTTCGCTCGTGTCCCTGTTGGTCCAGCCGCCCAGGTCCTCCAGCGCCTGCGGCAGGTCCCAGTGGTAGAGCGTGAGCATCGGCTCTATGGAGCGTTGCCTCAAGCCGTCGACGAGCCTGCGGTAGAAGTCGAGGCCGTTCTGGTTGGCAGGACCGCTCCCCACCGGTTGGATGCGGGGCCAGGCCACGGAGAAGCGGTAGGCCTGTATACCGAGATCGGACATCAGGTCGAGGTCTTCTTCCAGGCGGTAGTACTGGTCGCACGCGGTGTCGCCCGTGTCGCCGTGGACGACCTTGCCAGGGGTATGGCTGAACGTGTCCCAGATAGACGCGCCGCGGCCGTCTTCGTTTACCGCGCCCTCGACCTGGTAGGCCGCTGTAGCCGTGCCCCACAAGAAGTTCTCCGGGAAGCGCATGGTTCATTCCTCTCCACTCGTATTACACAGGCGACCGAGTTACGGCGACGAGCTTAGCCCGTTTCCGGCGCCCGTGCACGAGGAGACGGCTCGTCACCCGACGTCAGGCATATCCTCTCTCTTTCAGGACTGCGACTTCGAGAGGATCAAGGACCAGATTCGAACTTTGCTCCTTTCCCGTTATGAGATCCCGGTCGGGGTTCGGTAGCCTGACCTCTACGGCCTCTTGAGTATGGTTGAGCAAGAAGAGGAAGGATGCGGCTTCGGTCTTGCGGCGCACGGCGTCGACACCGGGTGGGACTTCGTCGAAGTCGTACTCGCGGGGCCAGAGTTCCAGCTTCGCCCAGGAGAAGATCCCTAAAGATACAAGGTTCACACCAGCCTCGCGCATCAGGCATACGTCTTCGTCCCAGACCTCCTCGGGCCATTGTTCCGGGTTGTAGTCGCCGCCGTAGATCATGTGCGGGACCTTCCGGATGATCATAGCCTTACCTCCTGTGCTTGCGTCGCAACCTGGGGCTCTTTGGGCCCCGATGGCTTCAGGCTATCGAAGGTCACGCCCCGCCAGTAACGTTACAGGATCAAACACCGCGACGTACCGCACCGGAGGTCCTGACGCCCTCGGGCATGGCTTCACCGTGGGCTTCTATGAGCTCGTCAACCATCTCGGCTATCTCGTCGAGTGAGAGGACACTCGGAGCGTGGCGGTCGAGCATGGCAGCGTGATAGACGTGGTCCCGACTTCCCTCCAGAGCCGCCCTTACCGTGAGGTTCTGGACAGCGGTGTGCGGGGCGCAGGTGGCTGCGCACTGCGGCGGAAGGTCACCGACGTGGCAGGGACGTAGGCCCGTATCGTCGACCAGGATAGGCACCTCGACACAACAGCCTGCGGGGAGGTTGGTAATCAGCCCTGTGTTTTCGACATTGCCGTATATTGCACGCGCCTCGCCGGTGACGAGCGAGTGCATGATGAGCGAACCGTACTCGACGCTGCGTCCGAGCGGGAAATCCTCTCCGGCGAGCAGCTTACGACGGGTCTCAGCATGCTGGACGAGGTTCTCCTCGCTGCGACGGACGTACTCGTCTACGGGCACGTCGTAGCGTTCGATGAGGTCATCGTCTTTGAGAAAGTAGGGTACGTACTCGGCGTTGTGCTCGCTCGACTCGGTGACAAAGTACCCGAAGCGGCGCATCAACTCGAAGCGCACCTTGTCTTTGGCGTATACGTCAGGGTCCTTCATCGCCGCGAATAGTAGCGGGTAGGCGTCCTCGCCCTCCACTTCGAGGCGCGTCATCCAGGCGATGTGGTTGATGCCGGTGCACTCGTAGAGAAGCTCCTCATGATCCACCCCGATATATGAGGCTATCTCGCGCGCGGTGTAAGGGACGCTGTGGCAGAGTCCGACGCACTTTGTCTCGGGGCTTGCGGTGTACAGCGACTCCATCAGAATGCCCATGGGATTCGTGTAGTTCAGGAGCAGCGCTCTCGGACATAGCTCTCGCATCTCGCCAGCAAGGTCGAGCACGAAGGGGATGGTGCGCAGCCCGCGGAAGATGCCGCCGATGCCCATCGAGTCGGCGATAGTCTGCTTGAGGCCGTACTTCTTGGGGATCTCGAAGTCGAGGTGGGTGGCCTCGTGCATCCCGATCTGGACCATGTTTACGACGAAGTCGGCCCCTTCGAGCGCCCTTCGCCGATCGAGATGTTCCTCCACTTTCGCACTCGCGCCGAGTTGTTCCGAGGCCCAGCGGGCCATCATACCAGCGGTCTCCAGGCGCTCTGGGTCTATGTCGTGCAGGGCAATGGTGGTTCCGTGCAGTTCGGGAAAGCTCAGGGTGTCTGTCAGTAGGTTCTTGGTAAAGACGACGCTCCCCGCGCCGATAAAGGCTACCTTCAAGGCTGGGTCCTTTCTCTGAAGGAGCAACTTGCGATCCCTTCCACACAGATTACTTCAACACGGCCACCCCGGCAGGAGGGAAGTTGATCTTGTGCGACCCGGTCTCGAACCCTATAGGTCGCTTCTAGTTAGAGGCGCGGAGCGCCTGCCGAATTGGATTCCCGCTTGCGCGGGAATGATGCTCTCTAGCTGGGAGGATTGCGTGCGCCCAATTTGTCCACTGCGGAAATGATACTGCGGAATCCATATCAGCTCTCGGGGACGGCGACGGTCTTTTCTCCACCCTCCCACCTGATCATGAGTTTCAGGGGTACCGTGGAGCGCACCTGGATTTCTGGCTCTACTGTGGCGGAGTTGCGGTTGGCGCAAGAGAGATCCAGGACTCCATCCCTGCCGAACGGATAGCCGTGGACGCCGTGGTTTTCCAGGAGCCGTACGTCCCACAGGAGCCGCCCTGAGGCCGCGTCGGCGCGCAACCCGAACACGTACTCGAAGAGTCCTGCCACGGGCGGGAGGCCACTCCAGCCTACGAAGTCGTCTTTGGCACGGTTGCCAGGCGCCGTCCGCTCTGGGGCGTAGTTCTCCCAGAGTGTTCCGGTCTGTTCGAAGACGGCTACCACTTGGTCGAGGTCCTCGCGGGAGATCTCGTGCGCCAGGTCGTTGTAACCTGCCCTGTCGAGTCCGCGCAAGACCATGTAGTTCGTGGGCGGCCATACGCCTCCCAGCCAGTAGCCGCCGCCCGGGTGGTACTCCTGGTGGTCGGCGGAGAGCGAGGGCACGCGATGGGGTCGCCCGAACCTTTTCGGATCTTCGAGGTGTCCGACGAACGAGGAGATCCTCTCCTGCGGCACCACACCTGCCAGCAGGGCCCAGAAGGCGCCTACGGTCTGGACGTCCGAAAGAGTTCCGTCCGCAAGCTCATCGTAGTAGAAGGCAGTCACTTCGTTCCACAGACGCTCGTTGACCGTCAGCGAGAGCCGGTCACGCTCCTCGCGTAGGTCCGCGACCTCCTCTGAGCGGCCGAGGGAATCTGCCATCCTCGAGAGCAGGTCTGCGGAGAGAATCTGTTGGAGACAGGCGTCGATCCAGACGGCGTGCCCATGGTAGGTCAGGCGTTCGGGCCACCCGAACTTCCCCGCCGGTCTCTGCGGGAAGCGTGGCTGGTTATCCATTCCGGAGCCGAGGCCGGACGTCCAGTAGGTGCCATCGCGCCAGGTGCGGTGGCGCCGCAGCCACCTGTGGTAGGAGACGAGAACCGGGAAGACCCGCCCGAGGCGGTCACTGTCGGCCGTATCGCCGTAGTGCTCCCACTCCGTCCACGGCATAACGTTGGGTCCCGTACTCGCCGCGTCGAAGCGCTCGAAGCGGTCTTTCCCGTCGAAGGTGCCGATCTCCCGGCAGATAAACCCGTCGGGATGCTGCTTGGCGTAGAGGTTATCCAAGGTGCGGTGGAAGGCGAAGGCGCGGCGGCCGTAAAGTGCGAACAGCGAGATGAATGCCGAGTCCCACATGAAAAGGCAGTCGTTGAAGGCCGTGTCGATAAAGCTGGCCACGAAGCCGCTCTCCGGCTCGGGACGGCGCAGGTTGGCGAACGCCAGCTCCCACGCCCCACGGTAGCAATCTATGGCATCCTCGTGGCCTTCCCAGAAGGGTTGGGGCAGGGAGTCCCACGCATCCTCGAACGTGGGTGGAGGAACGTCTTCCTGGGACATCCGAATGAAGACGTTCTCCTCGACCAGCGGCTCTCTGAGATGGGTGTCAATGAAGCCGTCGTTCGTTCGCAACTTGCCAACCTCCTCTATCGCCTGGTCCAGCATCGCGCATACACCGTCTACGCACAAGCCCAGGGTAGGACCCCAGCTTCAACACGTTCCCGCATTCACTCTACCTACGCACCATCTTCCTCAAGAGTGTCCTGCGGCCATTCGCCGTCCTGGCCTCAGGAACGACGAGCGTGGTGGAGTGGATTTATTGTCCTTGATAGTGCACAGCACTGGCGTCCTGAGAGATAATAGTGCGCAGTTGATCAGGAAATGGCGATGAACGTACTGGACACGAGAGTCTACAGGTGGCTGGAGACGGCCACGGACTTCTTCCTGCTCAACCTGATGTGGCTTGTGGCCTGCCTGCCTGTTGTGACGATCTTTCCCTCTACCGCGGCCATGTTCGGCGTGGTGCGGGACTGGGTGCGCGGGAAGGAAGGCAGCCTGACGCGTACGTTCGTCACCCGCTTCCGGGAGAATTTATGGCAGAGCCTCCTGGTTGGAGCGATCTGGACGGTGTTCGGGGTAGCGCTCTTCCTCGACTTTCTGGTGGCCAGCCAGCTCTCCTACTGGGCCGAGATCGTGCTGAAGTCGCTCCTCGTGCTCGTATCCACCCTGTACGCTTTCGGTTCCGTCTATCTGTTCCCCGTGATGGTCCACTACGAGACTGACTGGAAGACGGTGATAAAGAACTCTCTGCTGATTTCTATAGGAAGGCTGCCAACTACGCTGGTGTGCCTGGTGTTCCTGGTAGCTATGGTTGGGCTCACCGTGGTCGTGCCTTTCCTGGTGGTAATCACGGGCAGTATTTCAGCCTACGTAGTCTACAGGCTGTGCGACGGGGTGTTCAGGAAGATAGACGCCTCCTACGGGGACGTGTAGGTTCTACCTGCTGGCCAGCTCTCGCATGGATTGCAGGCTGATCCTTACGTCTTCGAGCGCGTCCCTCGGGTTGTCCTGCTCGGCAACGTACCACTGTACACCGGCTGCATCGGCCGCTCTTAGTAGCCCGTTCCACGGCATGGTTCCTTCTCCTACCGGAAGATCGGAGCGTTGTTCGTCGGCTGCCATGTCCTTCAGGTGGACGAGCGGAATGCGATCTCCGAGGTCCAAGAGCAGAGGCCCCGGGTCCGCGCCACCGTAGCGGACCCAGTAGAGATCCAACTCGAAAGAGACAAGCTCAGGGTCCGTCTCCCTGACAAGGATATCCC
>JAJNDJ010000063.1 GCA_021156345.1 Rubrobacteraceae bacterium
CCCACCTTCGCGGAGAGACTGTGTGAAAAGTGGTCCTCGGGTGATGATCCGCTACTCCAGCTCATGCATGAAAAAATGTGCTTGGACGCATCGAGCAGAACAGGAGGAGCAAAGTCTACAAGCGGCTATGTGCGAGCGGCGAAGCGTTGGTATACGCTGCCATGATTCGCCTCGTGATGAGGCGGTTGACTCGCCTTTGAGGCCTTTTCATACATTTGCAGAAGAATCATTCTCAGAAGTTGGAAGGGACCCCTGGCCTGAGTAAGAAGGCCGGGGAGTGTTGCAGCCCCGGCCCTTATCACTCGCTCCCTTGGAGCTCTACCAACAACCAATGCTTCTCTACTAGCTCTCCTAGCGAAAGATTACCGTCTCGCAGGTGTCAGCAGCTTCTATCGAAGCGTCAACCACGCATGTGTCCCAGCCAGGTCCGCCAATAGCCCCGTCCATGGTGTCCCCGTCGTTGACGCGCAGCAAGTCGTGGCCGCCGCTCCCCTTGGTGACGTCGCGGTCGTTGGTGTAGGAACGGGCGTCGCCTGTGGCGACGCAGGGGACGGTCTGGCACTGGATCACCCCTCCAATCACTTGGGCCAAGGCAGGGCCGCTTCCCACCAACCCCACGAGCACCACCGCCATGGTTATCATCATTGCTACCTTGATACGCACCACTTCCTCCTTCACTATGGAGAAGGGGACTGTTTCAGCGCTTGCCCCCTCTCAGTGTTACCTCCGTCCGCATATTAATAGCAGCATCTGGAGCGCGACGCATCCCCAATACACTGTTTCTTCTTGCCCTTATTCACCGAAGCGCCGGGAAGGAGTGTTCTCCGAAGATCATATTAAGCATTCTGCATAGTTTGTCCCGTTAGATCTGGATTAGCTACCTTTGCCTTCTGGCACCCATCGTGACCTCCCGGTCGGCTTCGTATCCGACGTCGAGACTATGTGCTCAACTGCCAGTCGTTGACGTGGAGTTCGCTCACCTCGACGGACTCGGGAAGCTCGAGCAGGTAGTCTGGATCCTTCTCCAGATGCGACGGGCGGCGGACGTCTCCGCCATCGTCGTGCATGGCCTCCATGGCCTGCATCGAAGTCCAGTACGAGATGGTGGTGATCTCCGCGATGTCGCCACTTATCTTTCGGAACTGCTGCATACCGAGGCACCCCGGCTTCTTCTCGACCTCGAGTACGCCGTTCTCGTAGTTGTACCGGAGGTACTCGTCCGCAAACTCCTTGCTGGTTCGCCCGAACCAGGTCCGCGCGACGAGCATTCTCCCGTGTACTCCTGACGCCAAGATTTCTTGCTTTCCGGCGCTGTTGGTCTCCAGATCCATCCTCTCCCCCGACGTCGTTGACGACTTTGAATTGATGCTACGACGCCACTACAATCAAGTCCAATTAACGTTCCTTACGAAGCGGGGGAGCCTTATGCCTATCGATACCGCATTGGTGGGTGCGCTGCATGTCGAGTACCTTAGGGAGCGGGACCTTGGAGGAGACGAGCACCTCCACCACACCCTGTTCCAGACTTCGACCGTCGATGCCCTGTTGGAGGGAAAATACGAGGGCGACGTCAGCTTCGCCGAACTCGAGGATCGTGGAGATTTCGGCCTGGGCACGCTCGACGCCCTCGACGGCGAGATGATCTGCCTGGACGGCAACTTCTACCAGGTAAAGGCCGACGGACGAGCCTACGCTGTCGAAAGGAGGGCCAGGACCCCTTTCGCCGTGGTTACCGTCTTCGAGCCGGATACGGCCCAAACACTTTCCACGCCGATGGACTTCGGGGCTCTTTGTGACCATCTGGACGGGATTATCGGTGGGGGAGCCGTGTGCGCCGCAATTCGGGTGGATGCGCGCTTCGAGTACGTCAAGACGCGCAGCGTGCCCCGCCAACGCAAGCCCTACCCACCCCTCGTAGAGGTCGTCAAAGAGCAACCCACCTTCGAGCTTCACGATGTCTCGGGTAGTCTCGTCGGCTTCCGGTTTCCCGACTACGCGCAGGGTCTGAATGTCTCCGGCTACCACTTCCACTTCATTACTGCCGACAGGAGCGCTGGTGGTCACGTGCTCGGATGCAGGCTGGTTCGTGGCGAGCTTTCCATAGACCATGAAGGAGACCTCAGGCTCGAGCTTCCACCGGATGTAGGCTTGCCAACACCAGACCGGTCGGTGGCAAAAGGGGAGGCCTTAGACCGCATCGAGAGGGAGTAGCGCACGGCACAGCCCTTTCTCTGTAACGGGAACCTCCTCTGGAAACCGAAGGTAGTACCCCAAGTTCATTGGACAGAAGCGAGCGGCAGCCCACGCATTGTGGCTCTTTCGGAAGTGGTACGCTGTTCTGATGCGATCTACGAGTTCGCGAACCCTTGAGGACTGGGAAGCCGTACCCATCGCGGCCCCACTCGGAAGCGCTGGCGAAGCTGCAGTAATAAGACGTGCGTGGACGCCCATACGCGTTCCCTGGCATTGGCAGCTCGAAGACGCCTTCGCAACTTATGAGGGGATCGTACTTTACCGGTGCCGGTTTGCGCAGCAAAGACTTGCTGAGAGAACAATGCTATCCCTAAGGTTCGAGGGCGTTTACTACGCGGCGCGGGTATGGCTCAATGGTATCTACCTGGGCGAACATGAAGGATACTTCTCCGCGTTCGAGTTCGACGTCACCGACATGGTGATCACCGAAGGTGAGAACGACCTGCTCGTGGAGGTCTTTAGCCCCGAAGAAGCGGATGAGAACGCCCGCAAGACCATCGGGGGCGTGTGGGCCCGGTGGGACGGTATGGCCCCCCACATAAACCCAGGCGGCATCTTCAAAGAGGTTAGCCTCGTGGTCGACAGAGAGGTGCGCATCCGCTCCCTTGCTGCCGCGGCCGACCACACCGGGCGTGGCGTGGCGCACGTAGACCTCTACTCCAGGTACAACACGCGCGCCAGGCTAGTTGGGCGGGTACGTCTGCTGGGCTTTGAGACCCAGGGCGTCGAGTTCGAGAGGGAGGTCCAGGTCGAGGTGGGAAAGAACCGCTTCGAGATCGGCTTCCGCGTGCCTGACGTAAGGGTATGGTCGACGTGGGATAGGGGCGAGCAGCCGCTGTACGAGCTGGTCTTGTCGTATGACGGGGCAGAATTGCGAACACGTTTCGGCGCCAGTACCGTGGAGCTCCGGGACTGGAAAGTCTACCTCAACGGGGAGCGTATCTTCCTGCGCGGCATCAACTACCTGCCCTCGGATGCCTACCCTGCCAGGGCAACCGAGGAGCTTCTGCGCGCGGATGCCTCCCTGGTGCGTGAGGCCGGCATGAACGCTGTCAGGGTCCACGCCCACGTGTCGGACGGAGAATTCTACGAGGCCTGTGACGAACTCGGGCTTCTCGTGCTCCAGGATTTTCCTCTGCAGTGGACCCACAGGCGGAGCATCCTCGGGCCAGCCGTCGCCCAGGCGGGGGAGATGGCGCGGATCCTGCGCGGCAATCCTTCCGTGGGAATCTATCTGGCGCATGACGAACCTTTCTTTGTGGCGCCCCCCGAGAAATGGAGTGCTCTCGGGCTTCTGCGCACCGCTGCTGAGGTGCTCTCCCCGCGATGGATGCTCTGGCAGCGGCGGGTCCTCGACCCTGCGGTGGTACGTGCGATCTCGGAGGAGGACGACGCCAGGCCCGTAATAGACGCGGCGGGGCATCCCCTGACGACGAACCATCTCTACTTCGGCTGGTACTACGGGAAGTTCAGGGACCTGGAGCGGGTCGTGAAGGTCTTTCCAGGATTCTCGCGGCTGCCGACGGAGTATGGGGCACAGGCGCTGCCCGATCCCGAATCGCTCGAGGAGATCTGGCCTTCAATGACGCTGCCCGACTGGAGCGTACTTTCTCTGACCTACCGCCTCCAGGTCCAGCGTATGACCCGCTACGTTCCGTGGAGAGGAGATCGGGCAGCCTTCTTGCGCGAGAGCCAGCGTTATCAGGCCGAGGTCCTGAAGCACGCCACGGAGTTGTTCCGGCGCCGCAAGTACAGGCCGACGGGAGGGACATTCGCCTTCATGCTAAACGATCCAGCACCTGCGGTGTCCTGGTCCGTCGTGGACTGGCGACGCAGGCCCAAGATGGCCTACGAGGCCCTCCGTGTGGCGATGAGCCCGGTCCTGATCTGTGCCGAGTATCCGATGGAGCGCTACAGCGTCGGCGAAAGGATCTCCCTGCCTCTTTTCGTTTTCAACGACCTTTCACGGGATCTCGGTGGGGTAAGTTGGGACTGGGAGTTGCTCGTAGGAGGATCGAGCGCGGCCCACGGTGGAGGAGAGACAAAGGTACCGAAAGACTCTGTAGTAAGGATCGGGGAAGCGGTGGCTACACTCTCCGCTTCGGGACCAGCCGTGCTAAGGCTAAGGCTCTTCGGGGAGGAGGGGCCGGTCTCCAACGAGTACGAGTTCGTAGTCAGCCAGTCTGGTGCTCGCGCGCATCGAGATCCATCAGCTCGGGGAGGGTGAGAAATCCGTACCCACTCGCCTTGAGGCTGCTGATAATGTCGGAGACGGCAGCCACGGTGTGGGAACGGTCAGCCTTGGGGAAAGCGTCTGTGTCCTGGCCGTCGTGGAGCAAGGTGACACCGCCTGGACCAACGCCATGCAATATGCGGCGTTGGATCACGTCCGTAGGAGGACGGTACCAATCCCAGGCCATTACCGACCAGCCCACGCACCTCATCCCCAGTTCCCCAGCCACCGAGATAACCTGTGGACCATACCGACCGTGGGGCACGCGGAAGAGTTGCGGTAGAGTGCCTGTGGCTCCGTGGATGGCCTCCTGGCCACGGAGCATCTCTTCCCTGACCGTCCCAGGCAGGCTCCACGCGAGGTGCGGGTGGGTAAACGTGTGGTTGCCGACCTCGTGTTGGGAAGCGACCTCGGCGGCGAGGTTCGGCTCGCGTATGACGTTGTTGCCTACCTGGAAAAACGTTGCCCTGATGCCTTCGCGGCCCAGGATCTCGAGCAGCTGCCCCGTGTAGGGATGACAAGGGCCGTCGTCGAAGGTCAGGGCGACCACCCGCTCACTTGTACTAGCGCGCCAGAAGACAGGGCCGTAGAGCCAGGAGCGGGGCGTGAGCCATTCGTAGGCCATAAACCCGCCGGCCGCCATCCCGGCCCCTGCCGCGGCCAGGGTCGGTACTGAACGTACCGGGCGGCCTGTTACGGTCCGAAGACCCGCGAGGGCCGCGCCACAGACGGCTGTGGCGGCGACGACAGTCCAGGCGTGGGGATGTCTCACGGCAGGCCAGCCAGTACGAGGGAGGCGGCCGAACGTGCCGAGTGGGGTTTGTGGGCGGCGTTCGCCGCTTCGACCATCTTGTGCCTGTGATCCGCGCTGGTCAGGATCTTGAGCGTCTGGCCCAGGATCTGCGACATTTCACGGACTATGACCCCGGCACCGTAGCGGACCATCGCCGCCGCGTTGTCTTCTTCCTGACCGGGGATGGGATGATAGAGAACCTGAGGCAGCCTCGAAGCGAGGGCCTCCGTGCAGCTCATGCCGCCCGGTTTGGTGACAAGCACCACACCTGCGGCCATTAGCTCCCTTACCCGATCCGTGAAGGCGAGGAAGGTGGCCTCGTGTCCTCCACGCTCCGCGAGGCGCTCCAGCCTTCTGCGGGAACGTTCGTTAGACCCACAGAGCACGACGAGGTGCATGGCCTCGCTGGCCTGAAGCAGCAACGATACGGACTCTTCCAGGTCCCCTCCACCGAGGCCTCCGCCCATCACAAGCACCACGGGGAGGTCATCATCGTCCAGGTTCAGGATCTCCCTGCGGGCCGGCGCCGGGTCGACCGGTTCCTCGAAGATGGGGTCTATGGGGATACCTGTCGGATGGATCCGCTCCTCGGGTACACCGAGTTTCACCACGTCTTCGGCCGCCACATCGTCGGCGACGACGTAGAGATCGAGGTTCGAAGGCACCCCGATCGGGTGCGGTACGTAGTCCGTCAGCACGACGGCGCTGAACATCCCCGGGTTCTGCTCCTTGTATGACCCGAGCACCCCGGCGCCGTAGAAATGAGGGGCTACGAGGGCCTGCGCGCCAGTGCTCGACACCAGGCGCTCCAGGGTCTTGAGTCCTGCCGTCCGCAGGTAGTTCACGTACGAGCCTGCTTGGCCCGTGCCCGAAGACTGATAGAGCTTCCCGTACGCCGTCGGCCACAGTTTGAGGGCCTCCAGATACGCGTCTCGCAGCAGACGCTCGACGCCAGGCGAGACTTCGTGGGGGAAGTCCACGATCGAGCAGGTCCTCTCGGGGTCGAGGATAATGGTGGCATTATACTTGTAGTCGCGCGCCAGCTGTGCGAGGACGGCGAACACCGGATAGAGGGAGGACGAGAGCATGACTCAACAGATGAGTGAAGACATGCTCGTTCGTCAGGCCAGGGCGGTGCTCGACTTCAACTGGACCGGTGAGTACACGATGCCGGGTCCGAGGCTCTACCCGCACCAGTGGTCGTGGGACTCGGCGTTCATCGCCATCGGCTACAGCCGCTACGATCAGGAACGCGCCACAAGAGAGCTCAGGCATCTCTTCGAAGCCCAGTGGAAGAACGGTCTCTTGCCCCAGCTCGTATTCAACCCCCGCTTCACCACCTATTTTCCGGGACCGAACTTCTGGCACGCCAAAGAAAGCCCTGACGCCCCCGATCACTTCAAGACCTCAGGCGTGGTCCAGCCGCCCGTTCACGCCACGGCCGCTCTATACATCCACAGGCATGCTGAGGATGAGGCCAAGGCGAGAGACTTCCTCGAGTACGCCTTCTCCAAATTGGGTGCCTGGCACGACTATCTCTACAGGGAGAGAGACCCTGAGGGTGAGGGACTCGTGTATATACGCCACCCCTGGGAGAGTGGCATGGACAACTCCCCCGTGTGGGATCAGACCATGCAGCGGTTGCACCTGAGGTCGGATCAGATACCCCGCTACCGCCGGGCCGACATACATACGGTCTCCGCCTCGGACCGACCGACCAGTGGTGCGTACGACCGCTTCGCCTACCTGGTCGAATTCTTCGCCGACCGCGCCTACGACGAGGCGAAGATAAGGCAGGATTGTCCCTTTCTGATACAGGACGTGCTCTTCAACTCACTCCTCTACAAGGCGGACAGGGATCTCGCGGAGATAGCACGGATTGTAGGCGATGACCCTGCGCCCCACGAGGAACTGGCCGAGAAGACCAAGAACGCTGTGGAGGAGAAACTGTGGGATGAGAAACGCGGGACATACCTGGACTACGACCTCGTCGATGGCAGGCCGGTACGTGTGTACTTCGGGGCGAACCTCGCTGGCCCGCTGTACGCCGGTATCGCGGAGCAAGATCGGGCAAAGCGCGTAGTCGCCACGCTCGAGAACGAAGGGTTCGGCCTGGCGGATGAGGCTATTACACCCATTCCCAGCTACGAGCTGCACGGCTTCGGGTTCTCCGAACAGAGATACTGGCGTGGTCCGGTCTGGATCAACATAGACTGGTTCTTGATGAACGGGCTGGAAGCATATGGTTACCAGGATCACGCAAAGCGTCTGCGAAAAACCATCATCGAGCTGTGCAAGAACGAGGGCTTCCACGAGTACTTCGATCCCTTCACAGGCAGGGGGCTTGGCTCGATGCTCTTCTCCTGGTCTGCGGCGCTACTCCTGGACGTTATTATGGAGAGCGGGGAGTAAGACGGGCTGACACCCTGCATGGTTCTGGTAGAATCGGCAGGCCGCGCTAAGCGGGGAGCTGGCGATGCCCTGTACCTGCGATCGCCTAGCAGGGCCTAGATCC